>JBATYN010000405.1:0-1737 GCA_049674125.1 Pseudolabrys sp.
GCCTCCGCCAGTGCCATGCCGATGCCGGCACCGCAGGCCTCTTCGCCGCCGCAAGTGCGAAATGCCGCTCCAGCCGGTCCCCAGGTTGCGACGTTGCCGCCCTCGGCCTCGCCGCAAGACGAATACGACATGGCTTATGGCTACGTCTTGCATAGAGATTATTCGCTGGCAGAGCAGTCATTCCGCGATTTCCTCAAGAAATATCCGAACGAGCGCCTGGTGCCCGATGCGCAGTACTGGCTTGGCGAAAGCCTTTTCCAGCAACAGCGTTATCGCGACGCCGCTGAATCGTTTCTCGGTGTTTCGACCAAGTTTGAACACGCGGGCAAGGCCCCTGACGCCCTGTTGCGTCTTGGCCAGTCGCTCGCTGCTATGAACCAAAAGGAAGCTGCTTGCGCCACGCTGACCGAAGTCGGGCGTAAATATCCGCGTGCCTCGGCCGGAGTGAAGCGCGGCGTTGCGCAGGAACAAAAGCGCGCGCAATGCTAGTGGTATGATCGGAGACGGCCGGCCACGGGCTTGATCCGAGGGCCGATCCGGTTTTCGGTAAGATCATGCCCACACAGACACCGGCAGCCATTTCACAGTCTGAAGTTAGAGCGCTCTTTTCCGCGCTCGACACCCATCCGGTCCTCGTGCTCGCAGTGTCCGGGGGGCCGGATTCAACGGCGCTGATGCTGCTGGCTGCGCTTTGGCGTGATGCTCTCCAGACGAAGCCGAAATTGATCGCCGTCACGATCGATCACGGCCTGCGCAAGGAATCCAAGCGAGAAGCCGCGGCTGTCGGACGTCTCGCACGCAAGCTCAAAATCGCACACCGCACATTGCGCTGGAATGGACGCAAGCCGCCGACCGGTTTGCAGGAAGCCGCCCGTTCGGCGCGTTACCGGTTGCTCGGCGATGCTGCAGGCAAAGCGCGCGCCGCTCATGTTCTCACCGCGCACACGCTCGATGACCAGGCGGAGACCGTCCTGATCCGCATGACTCGCGGCAGCGGGTTGACTGGCCTCGGAGCGATGACGCGACTGTCGGCATTGCCCGGCAACCGGGACAATTCGATCATGCTGGTTCGACCGCTGCTCGGCATTCCGAAAGCGCGGCTGGTCGCGACGCTGCGTGCGGCGAAAATTCCCTACGCCGATGATCCCTCCAACCGCGACCCACGCTTCACCCGTGTGCGGTTGCGCGGCCTGATGGGCACATTTGCGCGCGAAGGCCTTGATGCGCATCGGCTTGCACTCCTCGCGCGCCGGCTCAAGCGCGCGGACACTGCGATCGAGGTCGCAGTCAATCGCGCTGCCGCGGAACTGTTGCTCGAATTGCCGGGTCCCGGCGCGGTCGCCATGGAGGCGCGCCGCTTTGCGGATCTGCCCGCAGAAATTGCATTGCGACTGCTCGGTCGTGCCGTCACAAACGCGGGCGATGAAGGCCCGGTGGAGTTGGGCAAGCTCGAAACCCTTAAATTCGCTCTCGATGACGCTCAGGCCCGTGGTGATGGGCGTTTTCGCCGGACTTTGGCGGGCGCGGTGGTAACGCTGGCCGGCCGCCAAATCATCGTTGAGCGGGCGCCGCCGCGTCGTCGTAAGGCCTTAACCAAACGCAGACCCGGGCGAGCGGATAGGCGGAAATCACGCTAGAATATTAAGATTCGAGGCCTTTTCATGGGGGCTACTGCTGCCTACATTGATCTGCGGGTCCGACGTGAAGTCGCCACGAACCGGATGCATGAAAAACACG
>JBATYN010000406.1:0-22254 GCA_049674125.1 Pseudolabrys sp.
GCTTTCAGCCGGTCGATTTGCCCGCGTTCGGCGTCCTCGGAGACGGTGAGAATAGCATCGACGGCATCCGCCAATGGTGAGGGTTCGCTCTCGAGGTATTTGTTAACGCCGACAACAATCTGCTCGCCGCGTTCGATTGCCTCCAGCCGCGCGGTGTTCGACTCGACCAGCTGTTGCTTCAAATAGCCGGTATCGACCGCAGCGACGGCGCCGCCCATCTCTTCGATGCGCTTGAGCTCTTCTTTGGCCTGGCGCTTGAGTTCGTCGACTTTGCGCGCGATTTCGCCCGAACCGTCAAAGATATCGCCGTAGTCCAGCAAATCGGTCTCGTAAGCCAAAATCTGCTGCATGCGCAACGACCATTGCTGGTCCCAGGGGCGCGGCAAGCCGAGCGCCTCGTTCCAGGCCGGCAGTTGCACGGCGCGCGCGCGCGCGTTCTTTGACAGCGTCACGGCCAGCATCTCGATCAGAATGCGCGCCACGTTATTTTCAGGCTGCGGCTCGGTCAGTCCGAGTGAATTCACCTGCACGCCGTAGCGGAACAGACGGTGTTTGGCGTCGGTAATCCCATAGCGCTCGCGCGTGATTTCATCCCAAAGTTCTGTAAACGCCCGCATCTTGCACAGCTCGGTGACAAAACGCAGACCGGCATTCACGAAAAACGAGATGCGGCCGACCACTTCGCCGAATTTTTCGGCGGGCACTTCACCGGAAGCTTTCACCGTGTCGAGGACCGCGATCGCGGTGGCAAGCGCAAAGGCAAGCTCCTGCACCGGCGTCGCGCCGGCTTCTTGCAAATGGTAGGAGCACACATTGATTGGATTCCATTTCGGAATTTCCTTGGTCGTGAACAGGATCACGTCCTTGATCAACCGCATGGATGGCGCCGGTGGAAAGACGTAGGTCCCCCGCGAGAGATATTCCTTGATGATGTCGTTCTGGATGGTGCCTTGCAGGGCAGCGCGGGGTGCGCCTTGTTCGTCGGCGACCGCGATGTAAAGGGCCATCAGCCACGCTGCGGTGGCATTGATGGTCATCGAGGTGTTCATCGTATCGAGAGGAATGCCCTCGAATAGCGCGCGCATATCGCCGATGTGGGAGATCGGGACACCGACCTTGCCGACTTCACCTTTGGCCAGCACGTGGTCGGAGTCGTATCCGGTTTGCGTCGGCAGATCGAAGGCGACGGAAAGGCCCGTCTGCCCTTTGGCCAGGTTCTTGCGATAGAGCGCATTGGAATCCGCGGCCGTCGAATGGCCGGCGTAAGTGCGGAAAATCCAGGGTTTGTCGCGCATCGGTCGCCAGGAGCCAGTGTGGCCCAGCGCTTGTTGCAATGCAACATCGGCCGCGCCGCCGGGATGCCCGGCGGAGCGTGGCTTATTGGACGTCTCGTCGCGCAGAAAGCGGAATTAAGCCCGCTTCACGAGGCCAATGATGAACAAAAGGATCACGGCGCCAATGGTGGCATTGATGATGGAGGCGATAATGCCGCCGCCAATGGCGATGCCGAGGGCGCCCAGCACCCAAGTGCCGATAAAGGCGCCCACGATGCCGACAATGATGTTGCCGATCAGGCCAAAGCCCATGCCTTTGACGATCTGGCCGGCAAGCCAGCCGGCAATCGCGCCGATGATGATCAGAATGATGAGGCCTTGAAGGTCCATGGCGTCCTCCCCGAATTCGCGGCTCGCCCCCGATGGCTGCCGCATGGCAGGAGATTGAATACTAAAGCCGGGGCTGCGTCGACGGCCTCTTTGCCTTGCCGAAATTTTGGGGATCGGGAATTACCGCCGCGTATGCACAACCGCGACGTCGTCGGCATAGACGCGCTTCCATTCCGGAAGGCGATCGAGCAGCGCGACGGCCGGCGTTGACGGTGTGAGCAAGGTCGCGCCGACGCGGTACTCATCGAGCAATCGCAGGAAGTCGGGGAGATTTTGCAGGCTCAATGCGCGGTCGTGGCGCAGGACATACGCTTGACCGTAAAGCCCGGCACGTCCGTCGATGAATGGCGCAATGCCGACAAAATCGAGGTAACCGCCGAAGTCGTAATCGTTGAGGATCGTACCAGCTTTGGCAATGTCAATCGCGTGAATCGCATTTACCGGAGTAGTTTTGACTGAAGGACGCACATCGTTCCTCAGGGCGGCCAATCCTGTAACGACGACAAGCAGCGACACTGCTGCGGCAGGGGGGCCCATGGAGTTGCGCGCCCGACTGCGTTCGTCCGGCTCGAAGCAAGCGCTGCAAATTGTTCGGACAACGGCCGCGCGAGAAGTAAGGGAGCAAGCAATCCAAGCAGGTCAGCATGGCGCACCTGCGACAGGCTCAGATGCAGGATGCCGAAGAGCATCACAATGCGTAGCCAAGGCAACGTCACGCCGCGATAGAGCGCAAAGCCGAACGCGCCGAGCATCACCAATTCAAATCCGCCCAAGTGGCCAAAATCTTGTGAGCGCCATTCCGTGACGGTCGTGAGGGCCGCGCCTAGCGCAATGGTCCTGAATGTCACCAGGATCATTTCCGGGCCGTAGGGATTGAGACAAGCAGCGGCGAAAGCGAGGAGGGCAAAGAGCGCCCATTGCCGGATAACTTTCCATCGCTCGGACTGTGCAGCGCGCCAAAGCGCGTCACACGTGATCGGCGCAACCATTGCAAGACCAAACGTAAAGCTGCCGTGCAGATTTGCCCACAGCGTCATCAGGGGAAGCAGAAGCCAGGGCGGCGGACTGCGCGTATCGACAGCGCGGATCAGCGTGCCGATCCAGGCAACCATCACGGGAAGCGCCAGGATGTGTGGACGCGCCAGAAGATGTGGTGCGGTCAGCAGAAGCGCGGCGAGTACGGCAACCAGCACGGCGGTCGGTTGCCACTCGCGCACGAGAAATCGGGTCAAGAGGCCGAATGCGGTCGCAACTGTGGCTGCCGCCAGTACGACAACACCGAGCCAACCTCCAACGACCCACGCCATCGCAAAGGCGATTTGCGAAAGCCACTCGAAGGCAACCCAATGAGTCCCTTGCAGCGTCGCGGAAAACGGGTCGGTCGTCGGAACGATGTGGTGCTCGAGGATCCAACGGCCGAGCGCGATGTGAGAATAGGTGTCCGGATCTGAGAGAAGCCGCGGCCCTAGTGCGATGAGCAGGGCATAGATCCCGACAGCGACAAGCCACGGTATGGCGGCTCGTATGTCCACGATCCGTCCAGTTCGGCGAATGATCTGTTCGGACATCCCGCGCTCTGGGGTGATTTTTGCCACGCTAATCCGGCTCGCATTGCAAAACCCTTAAGAGTCGGGCGGCCAGTTCTTTGAAGCGCCCGCGGGGACACCTGGTAAGCCGCTGCAGGACAGCCTTTTTTGACTTCTCCCAAGCTGTTATTGCGATGCAACATAATTTGCGCCAGACTGTTATGAAGGCAGGGAGAACGTCGATGCCGGCTGTCGCGAAAGCGAGAAGTGTTGCTCCGCTCAAAGATCTCTATGACGTTGGCGAGATCCCGCCGCTCGGTCATGTGCCGGAAAAGATGCACGCCTGGGTCATCCGCAAGGAGCGGCACGGGCCTCCCGACAAATCGTTCCAGCTCGAAGTGGTGCCGACGTGGCCGATCGGCGAGGACGAGGTGCTCGTCTATGTCATGGCCGCGGGCGTCAACTACAACGGTGTCTGGGCCGGCCTCGGCATTCCGATCTCACCGCTCGACGGCCACAAAAATCCGTATCACATCGCCGGCTCCGACGCGGCCGGCGTGGTTTGGGCCATTGGCGCAAAAGTGAAGCGCTGGAAAGTTGGCGATGAGGTTATCGTCCATTGCAATCAAGATGACGGCGATGACGAGGACTGCAATGGCGGCGATCCGCTGCTGTCGCCGTCGCAGCGAATTTGGGGCTACGAGACACCGGACGGTTCGTTTGCGCAGTTCTGTCGCGTGCAGTCGCGTCAGCTCATGCACAAGCCGAGCCATCTCTCCTGGGAAGAATCTGCTTGCTACACGCTGACGCTCGCGACGGCGTATCGCATGTTGTTTGGCCATCCGCCGCATACGCTCAGGCCGGGTGACAATGTGCTGGTGTGGGGCGCCTCCGGCGGCCTCGGCGTTTTTGGTGTTCAGCTTGTTGCAGCCTCCGGCGCCAATGCGATCGCCGTCGTTTCGGACGAGTCGAAGGTCGAATACGTTCTCAATCTCGGCGCCAAGGGCGTGATCAATCGCAAAGACTTCAAGTGCTGGGGTCAGATGCCGGCGGTGAACTCGGCTGAATTCAACGACTGGACCAAGGAAGCCCGCCGCTTCGGCAAGGCGATTTGGGACATCACCGGGAAGCGCGACGTCGACATCGTCTTCGAACATCCTGGCGAGCAGACATTCCCGGTTTCATGCCTCGTCGCGAAGCGCGGCGGCATGGTTGTCTTTTGCGCAGGAACTACCGGCTACAATCTCACGTTCGATGCACGTTACGTCTGGATGCGACAAAAACGCATCCAGGGCTCGCATTTTGCGCACCTCAAGCAGGCCTCGCAGGCCAACCGTTTTGTGCTTGAGCAACGCATCGATCCCTGCATGAGCGAGGTGTTCGCGTGGGACAACATCCCGCTCGCGCACATGAAGATGTGGAAGAATCTGCATCCGCCAGGCAACATGGCGGTAATGGTCAATGCGGTGCGGACGGGATTGAAGACATTTGAGGATGCGCAGGAAGCGACGCGCTAGCGTTCGTTCAGCCGCATCTTGGCGATAGCCGAATTTAATTCGCCGCCGTAAATGAAAATTGACGCGCTGACATAAAGAAATACCAGCGCAACCATTGCCGACGCCAATCCGGCGTACATCGATACATATGCAAACGCATAATCGGCGAGATAGCGCCCGAAAAAGGCGCCACTGATCAACCACAACAGCAACGTAGCGATGATACCCGGCGCGATCTGGCCGAACGTGCGCCGCCCAGCCGGCAGCCAGAGATGCACGATCATCAATGAAACGATAAGCACGACGGCCGCCACCGCATAGCGGGCGAACGTGATCAGATCGCCAAATTGATCGAGGGCCGGAACAAAATGCACGAGCTTGGCCAAGATCAGTGGCGCAAGCACGACAAGAAACGAGAAGGCGAGGATCGCTACCGCGCCCACCAGGACATAGACGATCGATTCAATGCGCAATAGCCACCATGGACGCTGCTCCTTGATGTCGTAGGCGCGATTAAGCCCGATGCGCAGGCTTTCGACGCCACTCGAAGCAAAATAGAGCGCAAACATGACACCCAGGGTCAGCACGTCACCGCGCGTCGATGTCAAAACTCCTGTGATATCGTTAGCGATCGGCGCAGCGACCTGCCTTGGCCAGGCTTCCAGCAAGATGCGGGCGGCTTCGTCGGCAAGCTCTTTCGATCCGAAGAAGAATCCGGCGAGCGCGGTCACCACGATCAAAAACGGAAACAGGGCCATCAGTGTGGACAGCGCGATGTGACTCGCAATCGCCCAGCCGTCGTCCTCGATGAAACGCCGAAAGGCATTGGTTGCAAGTAACAGTGACCGCTTAAGAAGACGCAATGGGGGCTCCCGCGGGCGGAAGGCGTTCACATTGTCTATTGTTACGGCCTTTGCAAGGCCGCGCCAGCGCGACCGCGCGGACGACAGAATTTACGCAGCTTGGACGTTGGTCAGGAACTGGCGCACTTGCGCCTCCAGGCCCTCGGCTTCGATGGCGACCGAATCGGCGAGGTCCTTCACATCCGAGGCCGTTGCGCGGGCATCGGTGGTAACGTCCGCAACACGGCTCATCGCCTCTGCTCCGACGCGAGCCTCGCCTGAGGCGCGGCTGACGCCCTCTGCAATCGAGGCGACGGCCGAATTCTGTTGGTCAACGGTTGCTGCGACCATCGTGGCAATCGACGACATTTCACGAATGATGGCGTCTACCTGCTCGATTGCTTGTGAAGCATCGGCGGCTGCGGACTGGATCGATCCGATTTGTTCCGCGATCTCTTCCGTCGCCTTGGCGGTCTGGGCGGCGAGCGACTTCACCTCCGCCGCGACGACTGCAAACCCTTTACCGGATTCACCGGCGCGCGCCGCTTCAATGGTGGCATTCAGCGCGAGCAAATTGGTTTGTCCGGCAATTGCCTGAATCAGACCCACGACCTCGCCGATGCGGGTCGCGGCGTTGCCGAGCTCCGACATCGTCGTAACGGTGCGTTGTGCTTCCGAAACCGCGCGGCCGGCCACGTCGGTCGATTTTGCCGCTTGCGAGGCGATCTCGCCGATCGATGCCGCCAGCTCCTCGACCGAACTTGCGGCGACGGTCACGTTTTCCGACGCGGCGGTCACGCGGCTTTTGGCCGTGGCGGCTTCCGACGAGACTGTGTCGGCGGCCTTGTTGAGATCCGCAGAGCTCATTTCAAGCTTCATTGACGCCCCGCGCAATTTGCCGAGCGCGCTTTCGGCCGAATTCTTAAACTGCGAAATGGTCGACCCGATCATATCGCTGCGTTGCTCGCGGGCGCGGCTCGCATCGGCTTGTGTCTGCGCGAGGCGTTCGCGTTCAATCATCGTATCGCGGAACACAATCACGGTGCGCGCCATTTCACCAATCTCGTCGCGCGCAGTCGTTGCCGGTATACGGGCGGTGGTGTCGCCATCGGCGAGGCGCTTCATAACTGCTGCCAGGCCATTGAGCGGACGCGTGATGCTGCGTCCGATCAACCAGCTAAAGCCAAGGCCGAGCGCGACCACGGCGATGCCGACCATGATAATGCCTTTACGCGTGCGTTCCTGCGAAGCAGCGAGACGTTGCGACGCATCCTGTGCCGTAAAGCGTGCGTACTGGATGATCTCGTCTGCGCGCGGAAGCATCCGCTGACTATCGATATCGATCACGGCACGCAGCGGGCGCACGCGGTCGTAGCCTTCGACCCATTTTTCGAAGGTTTCGGCATACGTCTTCACCTGTTGTTCAAGCGCCGTTTTCATGGCCGGCGTGCCATCAATGTTGCCGAAGATGTCGGTAAATTTCTTGTAACTGATTTCGAATTGCTGCCGCGATACTTCGCTCTGGTTGACACGATAGTCAGCCTCATGATGCCGCATCGTTAGAAGGGTCATCATAAGCTTCGTGGCGTCGGCTTCGGCCAGCCAAGACATGTTCTCGTTGATGATCCGCTCGACGGCATTGCCGGCCACGCGCAAATTTCCGCGGAGTCCGGATGACTCTTCAAAGCCGAGGGTTTTTTGGTCGCGGACCAGATCGCTGAACGTGCCGCGCAGCGCCATCACGTCCTGGCGCATGCCGTCGAGATCTTTCGTACGATTTTGGTCGATCGACGCTGCGATCGAATCGAGCGCCTTGACCGCGAGCGCGTGCGCCTGCGCGAAGCTCACCACGAGGTTGTCATCCGGGATCGCGCTGAAATCCTTCACGATGATGCGCATCGACGCGACCGCGCTTTTAAAATCGCGGCTCGCATCGGCGAGGGCGGTGGATTGCGTGACGATCGCGAAGGCCCGGCCGACGTCCTGCTCACCCGAAATATAAGTACGTCCGTTCGCGAGAAAGCCGACAACGGGAATAAGCGCCAGGACCACAATTCGGGTGCGCACCGAAAAGGAGGTGAGCATCCGGGCCATCCGATTGAACGGAAGCGATAGGTCGGAAAAGCGCATAGAGCTGGTTCGGTCTCGCCGGTGGCAGCGGCACGGCGCAGAGGTACTTTTGTAATCAAAGCCCGAAATAGTTAATTTTTATAGCAATTTGCACTAAGCCCATCGATCCGGCCGCCCAAAAACCCTGAATTTGCTTGGGCGCTTTGCTTTTGTGCACTGCACGCGTAGTGTCGCTAGTGCCGCCAGTCCATTGCGTGAGAGTCCCATAAAGTCCCATGTCGATCGCAGCTTCCCGCCCAATCCCGGAACACAAGTTGGTAGAGCTTGCCCGGGAGGCGAGTGGGGCTCTCGACGCCTTGTTGGCCGACGTAACCGCAAAGGTCCGGGAGCGCGTCGTCGTTGAAGGGCGGGTCGTTGGCCGGCTGTTCGACCGTGAGCAGCGGGCCACCCATGGGCTTGCCTGGTTTGCCACATATGTCGAAGCGGTGCGCCAGCTCGCCGCCTATGCCGAGCGCATGGCCGGCGCGGGCACCCTCGGGGAGGCCGAAGACCTGCTCGTCCGTATCGGGCTTGGCGAATACCTCGCCCAGGTCATGGGCGGCATCCCGATGAGCCAGGGTGAGGTGGTGCGGCCGTCGGATCTTGGCATGTCGTCGGCCCAGGTCGCTGCCCGCATCACCCCGTCGCTCGAACGTCTCATCGCGGAAGGCACGAACGCCGAGCAGCGCGCGCGCCTGATCGAACTGATACGCGCAAGCCACGGCGCCACGATCGGCACGTGTGGTCTCGATGAAACGCTGGAGTCGATTCGGGAAGAAATGCGGAAATTTGCCGACAGTGAAGTGATCGGCAACGCGCAAAACTGGCATCGCACCAACAGTTACATTCCGCTCGAGATCATCGCGCAGATGTCCGAGCTCGGCGTATTCGGCCTCCCGAGACCCGAAGATTTCGGAGGGATGGGGCTCGGCAAAGAGTCGATGTGCGTGGTGTCGGAAGAACTTGCGCGCGGCTACATCGGTGTTGGCTCGCTTGGCACACGATCGGAAATCGCCGCTGAACTGATCCTCTGCAGCGGCACCGCCGCGCAAAAAGAAAAATGGCTGCCCAAAATCGCCTCGGGTGAAGTGCTGCCCACCGCCGTGTTTACCGAGCCGAACACCGGCTCCGATCTCGCGTCGATCAAGACCCGGGCAGTGCGCGAGGGCGATGTCTACAAAGTCTTCGGCAACAAGACGTGGATCACGCATCCGGTACGCGCCGATTTGATGACACTGCTGGTGCGCACCAATCCAAAGGAGACGAGCCATCGCGGCCTGTCGATGTTGCTTGCGGAAAAGCCGCGCGGCGACGACAAAAACCCGTTTCCCGTGGAGGGAATGAGCGGCACCGAAATCGAAGTGCTCGGCTACCGCGGGATGAAGGAATACGAGATTGCCTTCGATGGTTTTGAGGTGAAGGCCGAAAACCTGCTTGGTGGCGTCGAAGGCCTCGGCTTCAAGCAGCTAATGCAGACTTTCGAGTCCGCCCGCATCCAGACGGCGGCCCGTGCGATCGGAGTTGCACAAGCTGCAATGGAGCAAGCCCTTGGTTACGCACAAAGTCGCGTGCAGTTCGGCGGTCCGATCATCGGGTTCCCGCGCGTCGCCGACAAGATCGTCATGATGGCGGTCGAAATCATGATTGCGCGTCAACTCACATACCATGCGGCGCGCGAGAAAGATTCCGGACGCCGTTGCGACCTGGAGGCCGGCATGGCCAAGCTGCTCGCCGCACGAGTGGCATGGGCGGCAGCTGACAACGCCGTGCAAGTGCACGGCGGCAACGGCTTTGCGCTCGAATTTCCGGCATCGCGCATTTTATGTGATGCTCGCATTCTCAATATTTTCGAAGGTGCCGCCGAGATTCAGGCCCAGGTTATCGCCCGCCGGCTGCTCGACGGCACAAACTGATTTTCTTTGTTACGCAATATTCGCAACAAAACAGGGCGCTGCCGCATTTGATCCATAACAAAGCATCTCAGCTTAATCGGTTTTAGCTTGCGTAAAGTTGAGGAGGCAAAAGTATGTCCGCGCTCCTGATTAAACATGGTGAGTGGGTGGTCGTCTGCGATGGTGCCAAGGCGCTGATTTTAGAGAATACGGGCGATATCAAGTTTCCCAATCTGAAGACCCGCGAAGTCCTCGAGCAAAAGGATCTGCCGACGCATTTGCTCGGTACCGACAAACCGGGCCGCACGCACAGTTCCGTTGGCCATGGCAGCAGCGCGGTGGGCCAAACGGATTGGCACAATCAGGCCGAACAGGCCTTCCTCACCCATCTCGCCCAACGGCTAGATGCGGACGTCACCGCCGGCAAGGTGAAGTCTTTAATCCTCGTGGCGCCACCGCGCGCGCTCGGAATGATCCGCCATGTCTATCCGCACGCGTTGCGCGCCGCCATCCGTGCCGAGATCGACAAGGATCTGGTCAAACACCCGGTGCACGATATCGAGAAGCACCTGACGGCCTAGCATAAATGTCCGACTTCGATTGTGGCTGGTCCGCCGCTGCGGCGATGGTATGGTCGCCGCGTTTCCGTTGGTAAGGGCCGGCGAATGAACTGGATAAGTGGTCAGACTATGCGCGGCGGCGTTGTCGTTATAACTGTAGCGGCCATGCTGGCGGCAGCTGTCGCCGTGGCCCAGGCGCAGCCCGCCAATCCGCCGCAAGGCGCATCTCCTGCGCCGTCAACCGTCACGCCTCCGCCCGACACCATGTCGGTGCCCGGCTTCTGGGATCCGCGCCGGCGGCCGGAACGGCCGGACCTTTCGCGCATCAATATCATTCGCTTCCTCACGGAGACTGACTATCCGCCTTTCAATTATACCGGGCCTGACGGCGCGCCAACCGGCTTCAATGTCGATCTGGCGCGGCTGATCTGCGAGGAAATCAAAGTCGCTTGCACGGTGCAGATGCGCCGTTTCGACACCTTGATCGCGGCGCTTAACAGCAACAATGGCGACGCCATCATCGCCTCGATCGCGGCGACGCCCGAAATGCGGACGCGCCTCGATTTCAGCGATCCTTATTATCGGGCGCCGGCGCGGTTCGTGGCGCGCCGCGACAGCGCGATCGACGACGTGCGTCCTGAGGCGCTCGAAGGAAAAAAAATTGCGGTGGTCGCCGGCACCGCGCATGAAGCGTACCTCAAGGCATTGTTCACTGAGGCCGAGCTGCATCCCTATCCGGATACGGACGCTGCACGTTTCGCACTGAAACGAGGCGAGGTCGATCTCCTGTTCGGCGACGGCGTCTCGCTCGCCTTCTGGCTCAACGGCACCGATTCCGCAAACTGCTGTGCGTTCCGCGGCGGGCCCTATCTGGAAAGCCGTTTTTTCGGCGAAGGTGTCGGCATTGCGGTGAGGCGCGGCAACGATCTGTTGCGGCAAGCATTCAATTGGGCGCTGTTTCGGCTCTGGGAGAAGGGTCGCTTCACCGATCTGTGGCTGCGCTATTTTCCGGTCAGCCCATTTTGAACACTGAATTTGACGTATCCGCGCGGCGTTTCTAGTGTCCGCGGCCCGGAGACCATGATGTCCGCTGCTGAAACCGCTGCCAACTTGCGCCAGCTCGCCGAGCAATCGAATGCCTGGCCGTTCGAGGAGGCGCGCAAGATCGTCGCTCGGCTCAAAAAATCTCCGAAAGACGAAGTCATCTTCGAGACCGGCTACGGTCCTTCCGGGTTGCCTCATATCGGCACCTTCGGCGAGGTCGCACGCACCACGATGGTCCGTCATGCTTTCCGTGTGCTCACCGATGACAAGGTGAAGACGCGGCTGATCGCTTTTTCGGACGATATGGATGGACTGCGCAAGGTGCCGGACAATGTGCCGAACAAGGAGATGCTGGAACAGCATCTCGGCAAGCCGCTCACGCAGGTGCCCGATCCGTTCGGCACGCATCCGAGTTTCGGTGAACACAACAACGCGCGACTACGCGCCTTTCTCGATCACTTCGGCTTCGAATACGAATTCTTGTCGTCGACCGAATGCTACAAATCAGGCCGCTTTGATAGTGCATTGCTCAAAGTGTTGGAGCGTTTCGACAAGGTGATGGCGATCATGCTGCCATCGCTGCGGGAGGAGAGGGCGGCAACTTACTCGCCATTTCTGCCGATCGATCAAAAGACCGGCATCGTTTTGCAGGTGCCTGTCACCGCACACGATGCCAAGGCCGGGACCATTACCTACGAGGACCCTGACACCAAGAAGTCTGTGGTTGCTCCGGTGACCGGCGGGCGCTGCAAGCTGCAATGGAAACCGGATTGGGCCATGCGCTGGGTTGCACTCGGCGTCGACTACGAAATGGCCGGCAAGGACCTGATCGACTCGGTGAAGCTCTCCGGTGAAATCTGTCGCGCGCTCGGCGGCACCGCGCCGGAAGGCTTTAACTACGAGCTGTTCCTCGACGAGAAGGGGCAGAAAATTTCAAAGTCGAAAGGCAATGGCCTCACGATTGATGAGTGGCTGCGTTACGCCAGCCCCGAGAGCCTTTCTCTTTTCATGTATCGCGAACCGAAAGCGGCCAAGCGGCTCTACTTCGATGTCATTCCGCGCAACGTCGATGAGTACTATCAATTTCTCGACGGCTATGAGCGGCAGGATCCCCGGCAGCAACTGTCGAACCCGGTCTGGCACGTGCATTCGGGCACGCCGCCGAAGATCGACATGCCGATATCGTTCGGCATGTTGCTCACGCTGGTGTCGTCCTCGAACGCCGAAAATGCCGATACGCTGTGGGGCTTCATTGGCCGCTACCGGCCGGGCGTGACGCCGAAGACGCATCCAAAGCTTAATCAGCTGGTCGAATATGCAATTCACTATTTCCGCGACTTCGTTCTGACCGAAAAGAAATTCCGCGAGCCGACGGCAGCCGAACGTGGAGCCTTGTCCGACTTGCGCGACGCGCTGTCGCAACTGGCGCCAGCTGCAACCCCGGAGGATATCCAGAATGTGGTCTACGAGGTCGGCCGCCGCGAGCCGTTCCTCGACCCGAAGAAGAAAGCAAAGGATGGCAAGCCCGGCGTATCGCTCGACTGGTTCAACCTGCTTTACCAGGTGTTGCTGGGCCAGGAGAAAGGTCCGCGCTTCGGCTCTTTCGTCGCGGTTTACGGTTTGCAGAATACCATCGACATGATCGACGGCGCGCTGGCACGCAGCGCGTAAGCTGAACCTCATGGTGAGGAGCGCCGAAGGCGCGTCTTGAACCAAGCGCCGAAGGCGCATCTCGAGCAATGAGAGCTCATCCTTCGAGACGGCGGCTTCGCCGCCTCCTCAGGATGAGGATCGAATCTAGCCGGTTGGGTTATTTACTGGCTCGCCCAGACGATGCGCGCGACCCATACGACGTCGGACATCGACAGCGTGCGGTCGCGATGCTCGGCGTTGAGCGATTTGAGCTCGACCGATTTGCTGTTCTTGCGCTTGAGCTCCTTGACCATGACTTCCCCGTCCTTGGTCTTGACGACGACCCGGTCGCCTTTGCGCACCGTCGCCCCCGGCGAAACGATGATGACGTCGCCGGCACGATAGGCTGGCCGCATCGAATCCCCGGAGATTTCCAGTGCGTAGGCGTGCTCATCGGTCACCGCAGGAAAGGCGATTTCCTCCCAGCCCTTGCCGACCGGGAAGCCACCATCGTCGAAAAAGCCGCCGGCGCCTGCCTGGGCGAAACCAATCAACGGCACATTGTGCATCGTCGACTTGCCGCCGTCGGTAATCAGGGTAACGAAAGTGTCGAATTTGGTGCTCGTGGCTTGCAGCGCCTTGGCCACGGACTCCGTCGAGGGCCAGCGTGGGCGCCCCTCCGGCGTCACGCGCTTCGACTTGTTGAAAGTGGTCGGGTCGAGCCCCGCTTTCTTGGCAAGACCGGAAGGCGTCATCTTCGCGCGTGCGGCCAAGCGGTCGATCGCGGTCCAGATTTGATTGTGAGTCAGCATAGCCATTGGCGCGGCACCCGTTTGAAACTGTGGTCCGATCGATAGGAATTATAGCCTTGAGTCGCCCCCCTTCCGCAACAGTTTCCTGTGGCCATGCCTTGATTAAGCCTTGGCCGCGCCGATAGGGTCGAATCATATGCAGATTCGGAGCCTCCCGCCGTGATCGGCCTTTTCGACCGCCTGTCTCGTCCGCTGCTGCGCGCCTTGGAGCCGGAGGATGCACACGCCCTTGCGGTCAAGGCGCTTCGTTATGTGCCGGTGGCCCGAGCCCCGGCCGATGCCGACGAACTCGGCGTGCGCGCATTTGGGCTGAAATTCCCGAATCCCATCGGGCTTGCCGCAGGCTTTGATAAAAATGCACAGGTGCCGGATGCGTTGCTGCGCCTTGGCTTCGGCTTCACCGAGGTCGGCACCATCACGCCGCGGGCTCAAAGCGGTAATCCAAGACCGCGTCTGTTCCGCCTCGATACCGACCAGGGCATTATCAACCGGTTGGGCTTCAACAATGACGGGGCGGCCGCCGCCCACATGCGGCTCACGGCTCGCCGCAACGCCGGTGGTATTGTCGGCGTCAATATTGGAGCCAATCGCGATTCAATCGACCGGACCGAAGACTATGTGCGGTTGATCGAAACGTTCGCCGCAGTCGCCAGCTATTTCACCGTCAACGTATCGTCGCCGAATACGCCCGGCCTTCGGGATTTGCAGGAGGCCAAGGCCCTTGACGGCTTACTCGCGCGCGTCATCGACGCACGCGAGCGTGTCACTGCGCGTGCAGGCTTGACGCCAATACTGCTCAAGATCGCACCCGACCTCACGCTGCCGGACCTCGATGATGTTGTCGGCGTTGCACGCAAGCACCGCGTCGATGGCATGATCATTGGCAATACGACGGTCTCGCGGCCCGGCTCGTTGCGTGAGCGCGATAGAGCGCGTGAACAAGGCGGCTTGTCGGGCCGGCCACTGTTCAAGCTCTCGACGCGCATGCTGGCGGAAACTTTTGTGCGAGCTGAAGGCGCGTTCCCGCTGATCGGCGTCGGCGGCATCGATTCCGGCGCGACCGCCATCGCCAAAATCAAGGCCGGCGCCACGCTCCTGCAGCTTTATAGCGGTCTGGTTTATCGCGGCATTGGCGTTGTTGCAGAGATCAAGGCGGATCTTACTGCGGCCCTGAAACGGGGCCATCGCAATTCGCTCGCGTCGATGGTCGGCGGCGATGCGGCGGCGATCACAGCGGAAAGCTGGCCGGGCTAAACCCAAACTTGGTCATCGCCGGGCTCGTCCCGGCGATCCCGATAAATTATTACCGCCTTGTCCCCTAAGCGAGATGGCCGGGTCTAGCCCGGCCATGACGAAGCTAGGCTCTGCGCTTATTTTCCGCGTGGCGTGTTGAACAAGCGCACAAGGATCCAGATCGGAATCACGATCACCGCCCCAAGCAGGAAATAGCGCCAGAGCCAGCGGAACGCATCGAAGCCCATATTCCAGATGCTGCGGACCAGCCGCTCGACGCTGTGGATGATGTCGAATGGGTCGAGGCCGAGCGCCGAGAGGATCACGCCGACGAGAATCGACAGCAGAATAAGGCGTCCGAGCACCGCGAGCGGCGAACCACCCGTCCAACGCGCGACCTGATTATCAGTCATGATTGTCTCCATTGCCCCGCATTGTAGCATGCTCGTGCTGCTCTAACATATTCTCCAGCGTTCCCAGCCGGCGTCGTCGTCTGGACGCATGGCGCTTAGATAGTGGTTTTACTCACGGTGTGAAAGAATGGGCTCGATTATCCTTTCCTCCGGCGACGTGATCGCCGATCGCCGCCTTGAATGGGCGCGCGACCGCGAAGCCAAAGGTGATCTCACGGGTGCCGAGGATCTTCTGATGCAGGCGCTCGAACTCGCGCCGGGCTATGCATCCGCTTGGTTCATTCTAGCCGAGTTGCGCGAGAAGCGCGGCGATTGCGAAGGCGCGGTCGCGGCGTTCGAAAAAGCGATGGCGGCCGACCCGCAGGACCATCATGGCGCTTCACTTCATCTCATTCGGCTGCGCGCCCGGCCGTCCACCGCGATGCCGGAAGGCTACGTACGGGCACTCTTCGACGGCTACGCGGCGCGTTTTGATGAAGCGCTGACGACGAATTTGAACTACCGCGCACCGGAATTGCTGTCCCGTGCTGTTGAGGCCACACATGCGGGTGCGCGAATGAAATTCGGCTCGGTGGCAGATCTCGGCTGCGGCACCGGGCTCGCCGCATTGCCGTTCCGGCCTTTGAGCGGCTGGATGGTGGGCGTGGACCTTTCACCAGCCATGCTGGCACAGGCGCGGGCAAAAGGCATTTATGACCGGCTGGTTGAAAATGACATCCTGGCGTTTCTTGCCGGCGAGGCGAAAATCAATGCGCGCTATAACCTCGTGCTCGCCGCCGACGTCTTTATGTACTTTGATGATCTCGCGCCGGTGCTCGAGGCGGTTGCGCATGTGCTGGCGGAACCCGGCCAGATCGTCTTTAGCGCAGAAGCGCACGACGGCCACGGCGTCCATATGCGCGACACGCTCCGCTACGCCCACAGCGAGGCACATGTCAAAGCCGCTGTGCTCGCCGCGGGCTTGAAGGCAATCAGCCTCGATCTTGCCTCTACTCGCAGTGAAAAAGGCGAGCCGGTGCCCGGGTTGATCGTGGTGGCCGGACACTGAGTGCCATGGAACCCGCTCGCGACCTTTTTGATCCGACGCCAACGCTGCCAAATGTTTTCGCGCGCTGGTTTGCGAGCCGCGGCTGGCAGCCGCGCGCACATCAACTCGAGCTGCTGGCCAAGGCAAAATCCGGACGTTCGGTGTTGCTGATTGCTCCGACCGGCGGCGGCAAAACCCTCGCGGGTTTTTTGCCGACGCTGGTTGAGTTGAGCGAGCGCGGCATTCACTCCCGTAATCTGAAATCGGCCGGCCGCACGCTCGTGCGCTCGCACGGTCTCCACACGCTTTACATTTCGCCGTTGAAGGCGCTCGCCGTCGACATTGCGCGCAATCTGGAAATTCCGGTGCAGGAGATGGGCCTGCCTGTGCGGCTCGAAACGCGTACCGGGGACACGCCGGCATCGAAACGGCAACGCCAGCGACGCGATCCTCCGGACATCCTGCTCACCACTCCGGAACAACTGGCTCTCCTGCTCGCGAGTGCCGATGCCCCTTATCTGTTCAGCACGCTCAAGCGCGTGATTCTTGATGAATTGCATTCGCTGGTGACGTCGAAACGTGGCGATTTGCTGTCGCTCGGATTGGCGCGGCTGTTCACGCTGACGCCGCAGCTCGCGACGGTCGGTCTCTCCGCGACCGTTGCCGAACCGGACGAGCTTTGCCGTTTTCTGGTGCCCCAGCCTCTGCAAGGCACCGCCCGCGCTGATCTCGTGGTGGCGCAGGCCGGCGCGCAGCCCATCGTTACGATGCTCGACACCGAGGAGCATTTGCCCTGGGCCGGTCATTCGGCGCGTCATGCGCTCGGCGAAATTTACGCCCACATCAAGACGCATAAGACGACGCTTGTGTTCGTCAATACGCGTAGCCAGGCAGAGTTTCTGTTCCAGGAGCTCTGGCAAGCAAACGACGACAATCTTGCCATTGCTTTGCATCACGGTTCGCTCGATGTGGCGCAACGCCGCCGCGTCGAAGACGCAATGGCCGCCGGCAAATTACGCGCGGTGGTGTGTACGTCGTCTCTCGATCTTGGTGTTGACTGGGGCGACGTTGATCTGGTGATCAATGTCGGCGCCCCGAAGGGCTGCTCGCGGCTCCTCCAGCGGATTGGCCGCTCCAACCACCGGCTCGACGAGCCTTCCGAAGCCGTGCTGGTGCCGGCGAACCGCTTTGAAGTGCTGGAATGCCGGGCAGCAATCGACGCCGTGGCTGAAAATGCACAAGACACCCCGCCGCTTCGCACTGGCGCGCTGGATGTGCTGGCGCAGCACATTCTGGGCCGCGCATGCGGCGAGCCATTCATCGCGGACGAACTGTATGCCGAGGTCCTTGCCGCTACGCCGTATGCCGCGTTGACGCGTGCCGATTTCGATGCCGCTGTCGATTTCGTCGCTACTGGCGGTTATGCGCTGAAGGCTTATGAGCGCTTTGCCAAGATCAGGCAGGGCAAGGACGGCCGTTGGCGCGTCACGCATCCGCGCGTGGCGCAACGCTATCGCATGAATGTCGGCACCATTGTCGAGGCCGACATGATCAAGGTGAGATTGGTGCGATCGCGCCGGAGCGGGGCTGTCGTTCCGCGCGGCGGGCGGCTTCTCGGTGAGGTCGAGGAATATTTCATCGAGACATTGACACTTGGCGATACATTTGTGTTCGCCGGCGAAATTCTCAAATACGAAGCGCTTGTCGAAGACGAAGTCTACGTCTCGCGCTCGGATGCGATCGATCCGAAAGTGCCCGCTTACGAAGGTGGCAAGTTTCCGCTGTCGACTTATCTCGCCGCCCGTGTGCGCGCGCTTCTCGCGAAGCCGGATGCCTGGCGCGCGTTGCCTGAGCAAGTGCGCGAATGGCTCGAGATTCAGCAATGGCGTTCGCTTCTGCCGAAGGCCGGCGATTTGCTCGTCGAGACGTTCCCGCGCGCTGCCAAGCACTATCTGGTCTGCTATCCATTCGAGGGCCGTCTCGCACATCAGACGCTCGGTATGTTGCTGACGCGCCGTCTGGAGCGTGCCCGGCTCAAGCCGCTCGGTTTTGTTGCCAATGAATATGCGTTGGCCGTTTGGGGCCTCGGCGACGCGGCTTTGCGCATCGCGCGCGGCGATCTCTCGCTCGCCCAGCTGTTCGACGAGGATATGTTAGGCGACGATCTGGAGGCGTGGCTCGCGGAATCCGCGCTCATGAAGCGCACCTTTCGCAGCTGCGCCATCATCGCGGGGCTGATCGAAAAGCGGTACCCCGGCGAGGAGAAGTCGCGCCGCCAGCTCACTATTTCAACCGACCTCGTCTATGACGTCCTGCGCAAGCACCAGCCCGACCACATTCTCTTGCGGGCGGCGCGTGCTGACGCTGCCACCGGGTTACTCGACATCAAACGCCTCGGTGAAATGCTCTCGCGCATCAAGGGCCGAATCGTTCATAAAGCACTCGACCATGTCTCACCGCTCTCGGTTCCGGTGCTGCTGGAGATTGGACGCGAGACGGTTTACGGCGAAGCATCGGATTCGCTGTTGGCCGAAGCGGCTGACGAATTGATCAAGGAAGCGATGCGTTGAATCAAGCGGCCCAAAATTTGGCGGACAGCGAAGGTAATCTCATCGTCCTTGCCGGCGTCCCGCTGCTTGCCGATTCGCAAGGCGCGCTCTATTGGCCGGAACAGGGTCTGTTGGCGGTCGCCGACCTGCATCTGGAAAAAGGCTCAAGCTTTGCCGCCCGCGGACAATTGTTACCGCCCTACGATACTGCGAGCACGCTGGCGCGTCTTGCACGTTTGGTTTCAGACTATGCGCCGCGGTGTGTGGTGGCGCTCGGCGATAGTTTCCACGACGGCGGCGGACCGGGACGGTTGAGCGATGACGACCGCGGCACTCTGCGCGGGCTGCAACCTGGCCGCGATTGGATCTGGATCACCGGCAATCATGACCCCGAGCCGGCCGAGGGTATCGGCGGCGTGTTTCAGGCGGCCCTGACCATCGGCGCCCTAACGTTTCGCCATGAACCGAAAGGCGCACCCGGGGAAATCGGTGGTCATTTGCATCCCGTCGCGCGCATTTCTCAGCGCGGCCGAGCGGTGAGCCGGCGCTGCTTCGCCGCTGACAAGACCCGCATGGTCATGCCGGCATTCGGCGCATTTACCGGCGGTCTCAATGTTCGACATGCTGCGTTTGCCGATTTATTCGGCACGCTCGCCTTCACAGCGCATCTGCTTGGCGATGCCCGGCTTTACTCATTTGCCGCCAAGCGCTGCCTGCCGGATTGAGTGACTAATCGCGCGCGAAAACCAGGCTGGCGAACCAGCCAATCAGCAGCGCCATCATCGCCGTCCCCATTCCATAGAGTAACCCGTAGTCGCGTGCCGCATCGGCAACGTATTGCTCGAAGCCGGTCTTGATGACATCCAGCGCCGAATTGGTCCGCGCGACGACAGTGCCGCCCGCAAACAGCTGGACGTCGATCCCGTAACTTCCGGTTGGCACGGCCGCCGGCATGGGTATCGCGGCCCGGAATACCGTCGGTGTGAGGAAAGTCACCGCTGTCCCTGACTCCCGATAGAGCCCCTGCTGATTCTGAAGCCGCACGAACGCCCGGCGAAATGGATCATCGGGTACCGTGTCGGCGAGGTCGGCGCCGATACGCTGCGGCAGCTGAAAGTTATCAAGCCCGATTTGCAGGCGACGCAAGGTGCTCTGGTTGGTGATGGCGCCGACAGGCCTGTTACTCAGCACAGCAAGGTAGGATGGTGCGCGCACGAATTCGCGCGAATCCATGTTGACCCAAATGCCGAGCACGCGATCCTTGCGGCGCGTGCGCAGCGTTTGGCGCGGCCCGGTCACCGTCACGACAAGATCGTAAGGTGGCCGCAGAGGGCTTGTAATGGGGTCAGGCTCGATGGTGCCAAACAATACTAATTCTTCGCCAACGAAGCTCGACGTGACGGCTACGCGATGGTTGGACAAAGAAACCACAAGCCGTTCGGCGGTGGCAGGCCCGGTGCCGCAAGCCAGCACAACGAGCGCGAATGTGAATGCAAGCCGCCTCATCATCCCGTCCTGACGTAGCGGATCGAATAAAGATCGTCCGGCCGAACGACCAGTTCGTAAGCAAATCGGCAACCGACCGCGAATACGAGAAGCCCAAGCAGCAGCCGCAGCCGTTCGCCGCGCATCTTTTGCCCGGTGCGCGCACCGAATTGCGCGCCGATGACGCCGCCGACCATCAGGATCAACGCCAGCACCACATCGACCAGATGGTTGGTAGCTGCGTGCATTACCGTTGCCGAGGCCATCGTGACCAGTGTCAACACCATTGAGGTGCCGATAACTGTCGCGGTAGGAACCCTGAGGAAATAGATCAGCATCGGCACCAGCAAGAAGCCGCCGCCGATGCCCATAATCGCGCCGACAAACCCAATGATAAATCCGATCGCCCAGACAGGAATCGCCGATACGTAGATTTTCGAGCGCTTGAACCGGAGTTTGAATGGCAGTCCGTGAAGCCATGTATGACTTCCGGGCCGCCGCAGCGTCGCCGGCATGCCGCGGCGGGTGCGCATCACGGCTCGCACGCTTTCGTAAATCATCATGCCGCCGACGATCGTGAGCAACGTGACGTAGGAGAGGCCGATCATCAAATCGAGCTGATCGAGCGCACGTAATTCGGTGAATAACCAGACGCCGGTGGCGGTGCCGACGATACCGGCGCTGAGCAGCATCATCGCCAGTGCGACATCAAGCGCGCGCCTGCGCCAATAGCTGATTGCGCCAGTGAAAGAAGACGCCGCGATGTGGCTGGATACGGTCGCCACGGCGACCGCCGGCGAAATCCCGATGAAGATCAGCAGGGGTGTCATCAGGAAGCCGCCGCCAATACCAAACATTCCGGAGATGTAGCCAACGGCAAGCCCCATCCCGAGCACAAGGAAGATATTGACGGGCAAGTCGGCGATGGGAAGATAGATCTGCAAGCGGGTCGTCCGACGGTTAGGGCCAACGCTTTGGCGGCAACGCCGCGCGGGGGCAGCACATACAACAACTAACACCAGGACGCGTAGAAACGTCGATGCTACCAATGGTGACAGACTCAGGACCGACCGGTCAAAACTCGGTTTGATTTTAGCCGATGAATACGCCGGTGATCACGCGCTTACCCAATAAAGCGCGGCGGTTCACAGTTTTCCTGGATCGAAGACGTTGAACGAAAGCGATCCGGGGGCACGCGGCTTTTCGTGCGGCGGGGGTGTTGTGCGCTCCCAGCCGCCTTGCGGTTCGCGGACGACAGTGGCTTCAGCCGGCTGGCTCTGCGCGACAAAGCTTTTAACGGCTTGCTGGGCGGCCGCGAGCGCCTGCGGATCAAGGTGAGCTGCGATCTCATCGCGTTTGCGGCCCGCATCCCGGTCGCCCTGGGCAGCGGCGAGTGCGAACCATTTGTAGGATTCGGCTATGTTTTTCTCGGTGCCAAGGCCGCGCGCTGCCAATACGCCAAGATTAAATTGGCTATCGGCAACGCCGTACTCTGCGGCCTTGCGGAACCATTGCGCCGCGCTCGCATAGTCCGGCTTGCCTTCAGCGCCTTCCGCGTAAATCACAGCAAGATTGTGCATGGCTTTGGCGTTGCCTTTATTCGCCGCGGCTACATACAGTTTGTGGGCAGCGGCGAGATCCTTTCGCACGCCCTGGCCCTTTTCCAGCATGCTGGCGTATCGGACTTGTGCCGGCGCGAGGCCTTTGCTGGCGGCGCGTTCATACCAGCGCGCGGCTTCTTCCAGGCTTGCAGGCACGCCGCGGCCTTCCACAAATCGCATAGCCACTTCGTAAGCAGCTGATGCGTCGCCAGCTTGCGCCGCATTGCGCAACCGCTGGCTCCCTATGGCGGCCGGCAATCCATCGGCTGTGACGCCTTGCGCTGCCGGCTGGGCTGGCCGTGCGTCGGTCGTTGCACGTGCAATCGAGCCTGTTACGTCGGCCTTTTGTCCGGTTGAGCCCCCTAGAAG
>JBATYN010000407.1:0-1830 GCA_049674125.1 Pseudolabrys sp.
CTCAATCGTCGAGTTAAAAGCCATTTAATCCTATCAAATGCTTGCATCCGCGCCATGCTGATGTGCGCTTCACCTCTAAAAGCGAACGTGTGCAGTGCACGATTTCCGCTTTGTGCCAACAGCGGCCGTCCGATGCGCTCGTCTCATCACCCCTTAGTATACCGATGAGTGAATTTACATCGGGATACCTCTGCAGTCAGATGAACCCGTCTGGGGCGGGCGATCTATTACACAAAACTGCAAGGCTCAGGATTCTCGTCAGCCACCAATCCAACGAGGGGGCAACGGGCCAGGTGATGGTTGGCAATCTCGATCGCGAGCTAGCGGAATGCAGAGCCGAGCGCGACGGAGCGATGGCTCAACATGCGGCCACCAGCGAAATATTGCAGGTCATCAACTCCTCACCCGGCGACCTCGCTCCGGTGTTCATCACGATCCTCGATAACGCACTGCGTCTTTGCGAGGCCGCATTCGGATTCGTGACCACGTATGACGGGGTACGCTTTGATCGCGGCGCGCAGCGAGGCGTGCCGGATGCTCTCGCTGCCTATTTCAGCACAGGAATGGACCAACCCCGGCCCGGAGACGCACACTGGCGATTGCTCGCAGGCGAGGAGCTTATTCACAACCTGGATCAGATGGACGAGGAGGCTTACCGACTTGGCAATCCGCTACGACGGGCAGTAGTAGACTTAGGTGGTGCCCGAAGCGCGCTCGTTGTTGCGCTTCGCAAAGACAATGCGTTACTCGGAGCACTGACGGTCTATCGCAAGGAGGTTCGGCCATTCTCCGAAAAGCAGATCGCGATCTTGCAGAATTTTGCGGCTCACGCGGTGATTGCAATTGAAAACGCTCGATTGCTCAGTGAACTGCGCAAGCGCACCGAGGAGATAGAACGCTGGAATCGCGAGTTGGAGACGCGGGTGGCCGTACAGGTAGCGGAGATCGAGCGGATCGGTAAGTTACGTAGGTTTCTCGCGCCTCAATTGGCCGACCTGATCGTCGCGCGTGGCGACGAAAGCATTCTCGACAGTCACCGCCGCGAGATTGTGGTCGTATTCTGCGACGTTCGCGGCTTCACCACCTTTGCCGAGCGTGCCGAGCCGGAAGAAGTCATGGCCCTGTTGCGTGACTTCCATAGCGCCCTTGGGCCGATTGTC
The DNA here is from genome assembly GCA_049674125.1 of Pseudolabrys sp. Taxonomy (GTDB): domain Bacteria; phylum Pseudomonadota; class Alphaproteobacteria; order Rhizobiales; family Xanthobacteraceae; genus Pseudolabrys. The sequence continues at coordinate 1,161 of JBATYN010000407.1, forward strand.
GCGCGTTTTGAAGGGACGTTGGATCACTATGGCGGTGATGGAATTATGGTGTTCTTCAATGATCCTTTGCCCACGCCCGAGCCAGCCAAACGCGCCGTCGAGATGGCGGTGGTGATGCGCGAAACATCGGCGGGGGTGGCTAAGGCTTGGCGTCGTCACGGTCATACGATTGGCTTTGGGGTCGGTATAGCGCAAGGCTACGCCACCCTGGGCCAGATCGGTTTCTCCGAACGCATGGACTACACCGCGATTGGTACCGTTACGAACGTAGCCGCGCGGCTATGCGGCGAAGCGAAAAATGGACAAATTTTGGTGGACCAGCGTGTAGCTGCAGCGGTCGAGGACGCCGCGCCACTCGAAGACATTGGCAATTTATCGCTGAAGGGGCTCAGCCAGCCAATCGCAGTATACAACGTAAAGGAATAGTCCGAGACTCGACAAGGAACCGATGTCCGCTTTGGGTCAAAATCAGACATATTCGGTGCACTAGGCGATGTCCGCTTTATCCCCGAAAGCGGACATTCATCGGCGCGCAGTCGATCGCTAAAGTTTCGGAGTTCGCCACAGGCCTTTGTTAGCCCTGCTGGCCAACCCGCGACCATACCCGTGTCGGCTGCGCACTGATTCGACTCGCGAATTTTGGCGCTGGGTAGCGCACGGGGTAACGGAC
>JBATYN010000408.1:0-10943 GCA_049674125.1 Pseudolabrys sp.
CGCGCTTCCTCCACGATGATCTTGCTGAGATCGGGCGGTAGCTTGTCTAGCCATGCCTTGCTCAGGCCGCCGAACGAAACCAGCAGAGTGTCGTGCGTTTCGAGCAGCGTCTTGCCAACGTTCTGAAGATTGAAGTTGGTGTAGATCGACATACCGCTCATCGTGCCGTCGATCACGCCGTTTTGCAGTGAGGTGATCATTTCGGGAAGGCCCATCGGCACTGCGGTCGCTCCCAGTGCGCCCCTGCGCGCGCGTTCAGCCGGCGTCGCGTTGACGCGCAGCTTCATGCCCTTGAAGTCTTCGATACTCTTCAATGGTTTCTTGGCGCCGAAGTAGAGCGACTCGGCGGCGACCGCGAGGTTGACGCCGACGATGCCTTTGGCCTCCGCCATCTTGAGAACGTACGCGTTGAATTCCGGATCGCCCAGCACCTTGTTTGCCTGGTCGGTGCTCTTGAATAGGAACGGAATGCTGAACTCGCCGAAGCGCGGATCGACGCCGACGAAGAAGTCGGCCGGATTTTCGTAACCCTCGATTGTGCCGAGCTGCAGACCTTCGATCATCGCTGCCGGGCTGCCCAGCTGGCCGCCGGGAAACACCTTGACCTCGACGCGGCCGTTGGTGGCTTTCGGAAGAACCTCGGCAAGCTTGTGCCCAAATTTTTCCTGCATGTCGCCACGCGTAACGACCGCCCATTTCAGCGTGTATTCGGCAGCAAGTGTGGGCGTGACAAGCGAACTACATGCGGCTGCAAGAATGATTGCGATTGCCGCGAGTTGAACACGGGCCTTCATGACGTTCTCCCCAGGGACAGCGGCTGTTATTTATTCTGTCTTTGCCGCACGATTTGCTAGTGGGCTCGGTACGATACAGACTATCCCAGCAAAGAACGCTGTCAAATCTTGTACCGCTGCGTTACGCGATGTACCGCACTCGGTACGACCGTGCGTTGCAGCAAGGGGATCACATTATGAAAATCGGCTTGGTTGGACTCGGTCGAATGGGCACTGCGATGTCCCACCGCTTGCGTGAGCACGGTTTCGATATCGTGGGCTGGGATGGCGATCCCGACCGAAACAAGGCGCTGGCTGCGAGCGGACTGCGGATCGCAGCAAATTCCCGCGCCTTGGCCGCCCAAGCGGAAATTGTCATCTCGATCATTACCGAGGATCACGGTGTGCGCCACATTTTCAACGGCGCGGACGGATTCCTGGCCGGCGATGTCAAAGGCAAGCTGTTTATCGAAATGAGCACGCTGCAACCGATGACCGCGCGCGAGCTCGCGCCGCTGGTTGACGCCAAAGGTGCGCGACTGATCGACTCGCCGGTGCTCGGCACGATTCCGCAGGTCAAGGACGGCAAACTGTTCGCGCTCGTTGGCGGACGGGCCGAGGACCTCGACAGTGCAAGGCCGGTACTGGAGAAGATGACGCGCCGAATCGCTCATATGGGGCCGAATGGGAGCGGCTATGCGATGAAGCTCGCGGTCAACCTCGGTCTTGGGGCCTATATCCAGGCGCTGTCGGAATCACTGGCGCTAGGCGCCAAGCAGGGCCTCACGCTCGATCAAATGTTGGATGTCCTGCAGGAAGCGCCGTACGCGAGCGGCTGGATGAAAAGTAAGATCGGTGTGATGAAAGGCGAGAAGCCTGAAATGACACTCGACATCCGTACGTTGCGCAAGGACATCATGTCAGCTGTCGCTACCGGCGCGCTGAGTGGCGTTCCCATGCCGCTATCTGCTGGTACACTCGCATCGCTGTCGGCTGCCGTCGCCAACGGATATGGGAACGGCGATCTCGGCGAGATGCCGAAATTTCTTCGCGAGGCGATGCTACAAAATTTCGAATGACCCGACACCGGGGACTGGTGCTTTGCGTGTCCGTTGCGGGGTAAAGCGGATATGATGCAGACGTCGCGCGTTAAGATTTTCCGTTTGACAGTCCAGAAAAATGCCTTTAGCGCCCATTAGCGCCATTAGAGTAGTTTGACACTGCAAGTTATTGAAATCGCTATGTCGTGGTACAACTCTCGGGACCACTTGCACTAATTTGAATTTCCAAATGTTTTAGGCGGAATTGTCAAACCGGGACCTTCTTTCGGGGGTAACGCGGAAACAAGTGCGCAACGCCCGCGCAAATTTGCCACCTGCTATCTAACGGGCGTCCTCTCAACATTACCTCGGTAGCTTGTTTGCTCGCGGGGTGGCCGTGGTAGGCTCGCCGGTCCCGAAATTGTAGGTAATTTCCATGCCGCTCTCCGACACCATCAAGACCTTGATCCGCAATGCTTGGGACGACGGCTATCCCTGCTTGCTCGCCACGAGCGGACCACAGGGGCCGAACATCACGCCGAAGGGCAGTATGATCGTGTTTGACGACGGGCACCTGGCATGGTGGGAGCGTTCCAAGCGCGCGGTGCTAGAGAACCTGTCGTACGACCAACGCGTGTGCGTAATTTACGCGAACTTCAAGGCACAACGCGATGGTGTCTTGGAGAGTGGTTTCCTGCGTTTCTTCGGTAGCGTCGAGCTGCACGACAGCGGCTCCGTACGCGAGGCTATTTTTGCGAACCTGTTGCCACGCGAACAAACTCATGTCGGCGCGGAAGCCGGAATCGGCGTACTAGTCAAGATCGACAAAGCGATCGACATTCGCGGCAAGCCACTTATGTGACCAGGAATGTCCGCTATTGGCACTTAGCGGACATTCCGAGTTGCACTGCAGATGTCCGCTTTTGGGGGTAAGCGGACACGGCGGCGATCGCTCGCGATCTCCGCTAATGAACGTAGGTGACCGCGATGCCACTGCCTGACCTTGTTGCCACACGCCCAAATTCGCTGAGTTACGCGGGATTGCTCTGGAGTGAGAGCAGAGAATTTGTTTTGCAGTTTCACTCATTCCGCCACCATCTCCTAGCGAACGGTTCTCTGCCGGGATTCTGTTACGGGAAGATCGTGGGATTTGCAGCTGTTTCACACTAACCTCTGTACAATCGAACCCAGCCCGCTCCCTAAATCCGTTCGCTAAAGCGTCCCTTTCTCTAGGGCTCTGTACTTTCACTCGGACATACGGTTTTCAGGCACCCTTCAAAACGCCTCTATTTGAGATGTCGGCGAGCGTCGAGTTCGAGACCAACTCGCTCGACCGAATTGTTGCGCAAAACGGAAGCGACCATCCTGCATCTCGCCCATGTCCGCTATTGGGGGTAAAGCGGACATCGCGCTGAGAGGTCCACGTGTCCGCTAGTGACCCATAGCGGACATCGCTTTAATGGAAGGTCGCGGATTGTACAGAAAAGATGCTGAGCCCCGTTTATAGCTCCGTCGGACATCACGACCATAGGTCACGCGCTGAACGAGATTTACTCCCGCGTGGTCTTTTCAATCTACGCTCATAAAAGGGAATTTAGTTTTCTAAACCGGGCTCTTCAGGCTCGAACCTCGGATGTGCTAAGTTCGCTGATGCCATCCGACCCTCGGAGCTTTAAAGAAACTGCGCTTGAGGCGGAAAACGCCGGACTCCGGGACTTGCTCGCGCAGGCCGGTATCGACGCGGCGCGCATCCTGAAGCAGGCCGGCATCGACGCTACTGAAAACGAGGTCGCCAAGCGATTGCAGCATCTGCTGCTGGAGGAGTTGCATCACCGCGTAAAGAACACGCTGGCGACTGTTAGCTCCATCACCTCGCAAAGCCTTCGAAATGCGAGAAGTCTGGATGAAGGTCGGATGGCGGTCGAAAGCCGGCTGGTCGCACTCGGTCGCGCCCACGATCTGCTGCTCCAGGCTCACTTTGCCAACGCAAAACTTGCGGACGTCATTCGGTTCGCGATCGAGCCATTCGAGGGCGGGGATGCCTCACGGTTTGCCGTGCAGGCCACAGCGTTGGAGATCGGCGCGAACGCCGTACTGCCCATCACCCTGTCCCTCAACGAACTCTGCACCAACGCGGTCAAATATGGCGCCTTGTCCAACGGAGCAGGGCGAATCGAGATCGGGGCGGCTGTCGATGAGAGGAATCTAAGGCTGACATGGAGCGAGAGCGGCGGCCCACTCGTCTCCGAGCCGACGCGCCGCAGCTTCGGTACGCGCCTGATTGGTAGGTTGGCTGAACAGTTGCATGGCGACGCGCGGTTAACTTACCAACCTGCGGGGCTCGTGTACGAACTCGACGTTCCGGTTAGCGCGCTCCGTACCTCCGCGGTTTAAGACGACACACCGCCTCCGCGCGGTAACCCGAGATTGGTGGAGCGGCAATATGTCCGCTATTGGCATTTAGCGGACATCGCAATTAAACGCAGCGATATGTGCCCAACGCGAAGAATTTTAAAAAATAAAATTTGAAATAAGATCGGGGATTATCCTTCATCGAGGGTCTGCTAATCGTCCCGGATGCCCGAATCCACCGGACCCGAAAAGTCGTCGCCGCTGCTCTTGGTCTGTTTTGGGTTTGCGGCCGCGTTCGTTCTCGCAGTCGTGTCTGGCACGTCCGCGTTCGACCGTGCACCACCGAGCAAATACATCACTCTCGAAAGCCGCTTGCACTAAGCAAAAAGCGAGCTGATCGGATACCGAGTCGATTTCCGCTATTGGCACTTAGCGGACATCGGCTCAGTGCACCGCACATGTCCGCTCTTGGCTGTAAAGCGAACATCACACGAATCACATACTGACCCAAAGCGGACATGTCCGGCGAACAAGCTAGGTCAGGGCCCATGAATCTGGGATCTGGTCTCATGACAGCTTCCCACTAGAACAGCCCTTTGGGACATCGACCCAAAGCGACGCTCGGTATTTAGTCCCTATCGGGAGCTCCCAACGGGAAAAAGCTCCGGTATGGACGTGCCTCGTCAACGACACGGGCAACAGACGGCCGCAAGAGAAGGCGTACCCGATAAGCATTAAGCGCCGAATAACTGTTCGGGATCGGGTGCACCCAGTCGGAATAGAATAGAGCCGGAGCAGCTGCACAATCGGCGATCGTAAAGCGGCCGCATGCCGCCCATTCCTGCTCTTGAATACGCCGGTCCAGCCATACGTAGCAGCGATCCAATGTCGCATGCGCGTCCGCGACGCCGCGAGGATCCTTCTCGCCTTGTGCGCGCAGGGCATCGCCAACGATCCGTTGCATTGGCGTCTGGACATAATCATCGAAAACGTCAGCAATCATGCGCGCCTCAATCGCCTCGCGAGGATTGTCCGGCACCATCGGAGCAGCTTCTCCATGGAACAGGTCGAGATATTCGATAATGGCATTGCTTTGCGCGATCTCCATGTCACCATCGATCAACGCGGGAAACTGTCCCGTCGGAGATAGTTCAGCGATACGCGCCTGGTTCTCAGGATGATTGGGGTCCACCGTCCGGAATGTGAACTTCACGTTGCGCTCATAGAGCGCAATCAGCGGCTTCCAAACGAATGAGGCAAACGGATGCCCATACAGTATTGGCGTCATTACGTGATTCCGGTGTGTTGAAGTTATTGCAATGATTTGTATGAGTCCGCCAAGTACGGCGGATATACGACCACCCTTCAGCCGCACCAGACATACCTAGTTGTACTGCACAGGTCCGCTTTTGTCCCAAAGCGGACACGGCCTTACAGGACTAATCACGCGCCCGGGCTAAGCCGCTAAGTTTGAGACCTCCGCTCGAGCACGTCAAAATGCGCTGCACGTTCCTCAAATCTTGATAACACTGCGCGCGCCGGTGCAGGAACATGGCTTAAAGAATAGTCATCGCCCATAAACGCGCGGACGCTGTCCAAGTTGTCGAACCACATCAACGTTGTAAACTCAACTTCATCGCCAGAGTCCCGACGCAGTAAATCGATATGATGGAAGCCTTGAATGTGCCGGGCTTCAATCTCGGGAATGACTTGGCCGCTTACGATTCGCATGTAGGCTTCGGCGTTTTGCGCCGTAGTCCAGCCGCGCCAGACTCGACATATCATTTGTGTTTCCTCGAGGGGAGATTAGCCTTTCGCTTTCTGTAGAAACTCCACCGCATTTCGTAAATATTCAAATGGTCCCGGGTCCCAATCGCCATTTGCTTAATTGCCTCTCGAAGTGAGGCACTGGTTGACGGCAACTATTGGCGCAAAGCGGACATCAGGCGGCCCAAAGCAAAAAGGCCCCGGCGGTTAGACCAAGGCCTTTTCGATTAGATGTCCGCTAGGAGCCACGTTTGTCACCGTCTTCACAAGCGAAGGCTTGATGTGGGTTGACGCTTACAAAAGCAGCCGTTCCGGCAACGAGCGCAAAGGCGATCAAGATAAAGCCGAGGACCGTTCTCATGCGCATATCTCCTCAAGATCAATCACCATACCACGCGCCGGCGCGAGGATACATGATAGGTAGCTAACGTTTGCGTGAGACTAAAACCAAAGGAACCAATGTCCGCTTTTGACCCAAATCGGACATTGCCCACCCCCGCTCGCCGTGGCAGCTATTTCGACATCAATTTGGCACCGACCTCGTCAAGACATCAAATGATTGCCGTGACCCATTGAGCGGTGCTGCCGATCCGCTTTCGGGGGCAAAGCGGATATGGCGATTGCACAGCAGAATGCCCGCTGGTGACTCAAAGCGGATTCTGGCAAGCTGCCCAACATGGGTCTAGTAGGAGCGGAATTTGCATTCGCGCCCACCGATAACGCCCCTAACGCCAAAGTGATTATTTGCGTAGCACGGAGTGCTGCTACTGTTGGTGGATAAGACCCTTAGAAAGGGGCCAGTTGTGCAAATCTCAAGGGGGGAAACATGACCACAGGCATCATCGACAAGAAGCGGTTGATCTTTCCAGGCCTCGCCGGGCTCTACGAGACGTTTTCACCCGCCAGTTATTCCTTCATGCGCTTCGCCACCGGCGCAGTGCTAGTGCCGCACGGCGTCCAGAAGATCATACTTGGGAGCGCCGTCAATTTGGCCCCCTTTATCGACAAGCAGATGGGCTTACCCAATCCGTTAGTGTGGGCGTATTTTGCGATCTTTGCCGAATCTGTGTGTGCGGTCTGTCTCGCGATCGGACTTTTCACTCGCCTGGCGGCGTTGATCATCTTGATCGAAATGGTGATCATTGTTTTCTTTTTCCAATGGCAATTTGGCTACTTCTGGACCGTCAAGGGTTATGAATACGCCTTGCTGTGGTCGCTGCTCTGCTTCGCCATTTTATTCCGTGGCGGTGGCCGGTATTCAGTCGATCGGCTGCTCGGCAAGGAGTTCTGATCGCGCTCCGGCGGGCGGGCGTCTTGTTTCTATCGGGGGACTTTCTCCACGTCATAGTCGCGATGTCCGCTATTGGCGCTTAGTGGACCGGTCAACGCGCCTCACATCAATAACGTGCACGGCTCATTACCGATGGAATTTGAATGCTCGATGTTTCCCCTGAGCTAAATTAATAGAAGGCCTCGTAGATACGTGTTTCGACCTTCAACCGAAAGGCCGCAACATCAAGCAAACATTGATTATACTTTTCATTTCCGAAATTCATTCCTAGCTTTTCACAAATTGATGCATTTTCCATCGCTATTTCTTTTACCCGGATGATCTGATTTTGTGCGCCAATCGCGGGAAGATTGGGGATGATGAAAGCGGCGAAATACACCACAAAGGCAAAGAGGGCCGCGTACAAAGCAATTTTTACGTCGTCATAGGCTCGCTCGACTATTTGCCAAACTCTAAATGATTTCATCGCCGGCCCTTTGATCGGCAACTACTTTAATTACGCTAAACTATTCCGAATGTGAAATACGTCACACTTTATAATTTACATTATATCGCGCGGCTACCGATCAATGTCCGCTTTCGGAGCAAGAGCGGACACCAACCGATCACCCAATAAGCAGAAAAAGTGGTTGACGGGAGTTACCGCCGAAGGCACTTCGTATACGCGGTGATGAATTCATGCTATTTCAACTGGTCCTTGACGAGATCGATGCCCGCTTGCACACACGGCTCGTCGACGCCTGGCGAACCGGACAAGCCAACTCCACCAATAATGTCGTCGCCTACCTTGATGGGTACTCCGCCCGGGATCGCGATTACGTTCGGTAACGTCACCTGTTGTTTGACGACCGGATTTCCAGCTTCTAGCTTTTTCGCATACTCCTCAGTGGTCTGGCCGAACGACCGGGCCGTATAAGCCTTGCGTCGCGCGTTCTCCATCGTGTGCGGCCTCGCATTATCGTAGCGCATTGCGACGAGCGTATCGCCAGCACGGTCAACTACCACTACCGACGTGTTGTAGCCGCGTTTATGGCACTCCGCGAGCGCACCTTCTGCAATGGTTTTGGCGATCTCGTAGGACAAATCCTTGTGCACTAGGAGCTCGGCGCTGGCCGGGCCTGCCAGCATCCCGGTGAGCATGATGGCAGCGAGGCGCTTCATCGGTGCGAACATAAAAATACTCCCTGTTTCGGTCACCCGCGTGTCAAAGCAAACAACACCGATTGCTGACGTGCAAGACGTAGGCGAAATGTCCGCTATTGGCACAAAGTGGACATGCGCTTGTGTGTGCTTTTGGCCCATAAGCGACATTGGCTGCGTAGTGCCGCAATGAATATAATGCCGATTTTGGAAATGATAGTCAGCTAGTTTGGCCCAGCCGATTTTTTGCTAACGAAGGTCGCGGTTGGCGGCACATGGGCGGTCATTAGAGCCTGCCTTCCCTCATCGGTGATGAGAACTTTTGCCTCGCGCATGGATGAGCCATTGGTCCTACGGACTAAGCCCTTAGCTATGGCTTCTTCCCAGACTGGCAGACGCGGGCATGAAGTACGCCATGCATCGATGACGTCTCCGTACGTCCGCGGGCTCGCTGCAATCCAATCAAGGAACTGCAGGGTGAGATAACGAACTGATTCATCTTCCCTCGACATGAGGGACAAATACACCCGAATATGGCTCGACGCTACCCGATGCGCTGCACAGCCCCCGATTATTGCAATAGCTCCGGCCACGGCACGATGGTCGATTTAACCGTTTTCATGGCCATCGCATCGGCCACCGCGCGTCCGATTCCTTCTTCGGTGAACGGATACAGCGTTTGCATGTCAAACCAGGGATATTTCTCGCGGGTGCGGTAGAGCATATCGACTCCGAAAGGCAGGTCGTTACCGGTGAATCCCCACGAGCCGAGAATATTAATGTCCTTGGCACAAATACGGTGCCATGACGTTGTGATCGAGCCAGCGTCGGTGAACTGGCCCATTTCGATATAGGTACCACCGTCACGCAAGAACTCGATTCCCTCAGGGCCCGCGCTTGGGTGCCCTGAACAATCCATCACGACATCGGCGCCAAAGCCGCCAACAATGTCCCTGACCCTCTTGATCCGATCGTCCGGCGTCCTGAACTCTTCGATGTTCACCGTGGCTTCCGCGCCGAATTTACGCGCGAGGTGAAGACGCGGCGCCTCCGGCGCGCCCACGCAGATCACTTTGCCCGCTCCCATCTCCTGCGCGGCCACCACTGCAAGAATGCCAATTGGGCCGGAGCCTTGGATCACGACGGTGTCGCCCCATTTGAAACCTCCGGCGCGTGTCGCGCGATTGAATGCGCGGATACATGACGTTAGCGGTTCGGCCAATGCGCCGAGCCGCAGGGACATGTCGTCGGGCAGTTTGTAGACTTTTGTGCCGGGAAGCATGTCCAGATCAACATAGACATATTCGGCCCATCCACCCCATAGATGTGGCGGTTTGTCGAAACCGAGATAGCGGCCGTAATAGACCGGGGTCAGGCACTTGTTCGCATTTTCCGGATAGTGGATGCAGTAGTAGCAGGAGCCGCATGGCATCAGCGGCGGGATCATCACGTTCGATCCTACCTGCAGCGGTTTGCTCATGAAGTCCTCGTCGAACTCGGAACCCACCTCGACGAGAACGCCGCCGATTTCATGTCCGAGCGTGAAAGGCCAGGGAAGCTTCTTCGGCCAGTGGCCTTCAAGGATGTGCAAATCGGTGCCGCAAACTCCGCAAGCACCGATTTTGATGAGAGCTGCGCGCTTCGGTATCTTTGGCCACGGGACAGAGCGGATCACCGGCTGCGCGCCAGGGCCCGCGAAAGTCGCGACGCGGATCTTTTCCATTGCACGTCCCCTCAATCCGACATCCTTGACCTGATTATTTTAGAGACCGAGGACTAATCCGAAGGCTATTTCAGTTGGTCCGGTGCGCCAATGTCCGCTTCAGCAGACATTCTCACCATGGCGCAAACACTCGGATTTGCATAGCATTGAGCATCGTCGTGAACCGTGAGGGCTTCCGCCCCTAGCGCATGGGAGCGGTGCGATGCATCCCTCCGAATGTGAAGACCAGCGCACTGAAGATGTCTGCTTTTGGCACTTAAGCGGACATCGCCGCTGTTCTACGCTCCGAGGACCGGATCGATCACCCGCCCGGCAGCGTATCCCGTTGCCGTGAGTTGATAGCGGTAGCGGTTTCGCAAATCGATGGTGATCCAATTGTTGGCGACCGCCTTGTTGATCCCGCGCAGGAAATCACCGTCGCGCACTTCAAAAAAATAATTGCGTTGCAGCGTGCCGTTTGCTGGAATCCGATGACGCATGAAAACGCCGAGGATTTGACGGCTAACGTCCTCGTCGGAAGGTTGGTCAGGCATGAATCGACAATAGGGTTCGCTCGCCATCGCTCCTATGGCCGCAAGGCAACAGTGGACAAGATTGCATAACCGATCGGCAACTTTGCCTTTTGCCGCATGTCCGCTTTGTAGGGTAAAGCGGACATCACTCCCGCATCGCAATATGTCCACTAGTAGCCCAAAGCGGACATGGCTTTAGGTCGTGCGTATGCCCCTTCGTCCAATTGCCCTGCTGTCGATCCCGTTCAAAAATCTCGTTTAAATGCCGCGGAGGAAAGCTGCTCCAGCAAAAGGCTCGAGATACGAGGAGCCCGCACGATGTCGATTCGCGAACCCATTCTCAAG
>JBATYN010000409.1:0-1672 GCA_049674125.1 Pseudolabrys sp.
CTGCCGGCGCGCGCGCAGCGGCCCGAACGCGTCGTGCCTCTCGAACTTCGCTTCGGCGCGGTCAGCCTGGCCAGGCCGCAAAGCAAGTTCCTGCGCCATCTGCCTGAAAGCTTGCCGCTGACCCTGGTCGACGTGCGTGAGGTCGATCCGCATGTCGGCACCGAGCCGCTACACTGGCGGCTTCTCACCACGCACCCAGTAGCGAATGCAGAACAAGCCTGGCGCATCGTCGAATGGTACAAGCGGCGCTGGCTGATCGAGCAGTTCTTCCGCGTCCTCAAGACCCAAGGCTTCAGGCTCGAAGACAGCCAGATCGCTACCGCCGACCGCCTCCTCAAGCTCGTCGCGATTGCGGCAAAGGCGGCGGTCATCACCATCCAGCTCCTGCAGGCACGTGATGGCCGAAGCCATCTGCCGGTCCGCCTTGCCTTCGATTCCAACGAGGTCGCAACGCTCGCCGCCCTCAACCAAAATCTCGAGGCCCAAACCAAGCGGCTCAAGAACCCGCATCCACCCGACAACCTTGCCTGGGCGGCCTGGATCATCGGCCGTCTAGGCGGATGGGACGGCTATCCGTCATCCAAACCGCCCGGTCCGATCACCATGAAACACGGCCTCGAATACTTCTACGTCTTCGCTGCTGGATGGAGCCTCAGAGATGTGTGCATGCCCTAGGGCCTCCGCCGGGACGACGAGTTGCAGAAGTTCCATCTCACCCACGGCACTTTGTTCCCTTCGGCGCTTTGCAGTAAGCTCAGCTTCCGGAGTCGGAGCGCCCGTGCAGACTGCACAACGCAATTCGCTGAGACTGCTGCAATGGATGATGGCCGCCTCGCTGGCCCTCCCGGTGGCATTATTCGCCTTTGCCTCCGCCGTCTCCTGGGTTTCCATCAACGATACCGCCGACCGGGAAATCGAGCGCGCGCTGGATGTCGCGCACGAACACGCGCTGAAAGTGTTCGAGACCATCGACCGCAGCCTGTCGGAAATCGCCGAGATCATCCGCGGCATTCCCGACGCCGGCATCGCCTCCCGCGAGGAGGCCCTGCACCTGCGGCTGAAACAGCTCGCCGATTCGCTGCCGCAGGTGAAATCGACCTGGATTTTCGACGCCAGGGGCCATGCGCTCGCCAACAGCCTGGTGGTGCCGGCGCCCGATATCGATTTCTCGGACCGGGAATATTTCAAGGCCCATGTCGCCGGCGATATCGGGATCTATATCGGCGAGGCGCTCAAACCGCGACCGCCGTATCAGGGCTCGGCGTTCTTCGGCGTCAGCAGGCGTCGGGAGAATGAGGACGGCAGCTTTGCCGGCGTGATCCAGGCTTCAGTGCTGCCGGAATATTTCGAGAATTTCTACACCCGGATCGGCCGCGAACCCGGCAGCTTCTTTGCTCTCGGCCTGACCAACGGTGCGGTGCTGGCCCGCTTCCCCGCCGTCGACCAGGATTTTCGCCTCGACCGCAACGGGCCGGTCGGACGAAAGCTCGTGGCACAGCCAAATGGCGGCCTTATCACCGTGACGTCGCCGGCTGACGGCATCGAACGCCGGCTTGGATACCAGCGCCTCGCCGAATATCCGATTTACGTCAGCGCCGGCTTCGAGACATCGGCAATACGGGCGCGCTGGCTCTCGACCATGAGCCAGCATCTGATCTTCGGGGCGCCAGCC
>JBATYN010000410.1:0-21328 GCA_049674125.1 Pseudolabrys sp.
GCATCTCCGACGCTCCCATCCCGGCCACCGCTCCCCGCCCCGCGTCTGGAGACGCTGATCAGACACCCCTCGGTAACGAGGCGGGATAGATAGGATTATAGTCGTGATAGGATTAAAGTCAAGAGGCCTTATCCGCCCCGCGCCGCCTTATTGCCCCCACGCGCGGAATGCTTCCTCGAAAGCGCGGGTGCCGGGCGTGCCTTTTTCCATGGCCAAAATCGCGCGCTTGCCGCTGGTGTAGACGACCGGAATGTCGAACCAGTCGCGTTCCTTGAGCAACTGGATGTTGCGCTGCAAGTCGACGTCGACCGCAGATAGGCCGATCAGGAAGTAGCCATTGGTAACCTTGACCGCCAGGCCGGCAAGCGGAACGCCGCGGGCCTGCTCATTTTGTTTCATCAGCACGCCCGGCACATTGCCGATGCCGCCTTCGGGGAAATCCGCCGGCAGCGTAAACAGGATTTCAATCGTGTGACTGGCCGGGAGCGCCTTGTCGGTATTGCGCCGAAGCGACCAGGTCATGCGCAATTTGCGCTCGGGGATCTCGATGTCGGCGCGAACCGCAAGTTCGGGCGCGAGCCCCGGCCCAGGCGAGACGGTCTCGGTGCGCCAGAGTGCGGATCCGACGTACCGCTTGCCCTGTGGATCATTCGGATCCTCATCGTAAAGGACGACTTTCTGAGCCACGGCCGCAGCCGGTGCGTTCGCTGTGTTCGGTGCCGCTTCGCCAGATGGCCCGATCCGGTCCGCGATTTTCGGCCGGCCGGCGGGCTGCGATGCATCCTTCGGTTTTGATGCAGGTTGCGAGCGGAAGCTCGCCACCATCGACGTGATCGCGTTGCGCTGCCAATAGGCCGCACTGGCGATACCAACAACGACCAGCAATAATGCGGCCCAGGTGATCATGCCCCCGTATGAGCGCGCGGGGCGCCGATAGGCATCTTCATCGTCGTATGCGGGCGGTGGCGGGACCGGAGGTGAATAACCTGGCTGGAGCGCCTCCGCACTGAGCGCCGGCTCCGTGAATTGCGAAGGCTCGGGTGATCGCGGCGGCTCGAAATAATGCGGCGCCGGGTTCACGGGCATCGCCTCGAATGTTGCGTGCGCGGCGCGCCTGGATTCGGCGGCGGCGCTGCCCAGCCCCTCCGCTTCCGCTACCGTTTCACGGAAGTCGCGCAAACCGCGATCCCGCAGAGAGGGTTCGGTCGCCTCCGCTTCAGGAACATCGGCCCGGCGCTTTGCCGCCTCGGCCTCCACTTTGCGGATCGCTTCTTCCAGCCCCAGTCGCTCACGCGTGATGTCGGTTTCATCAAGCGCCGGCGTGACGCCACGCAGCTGGCTGACAAGCGCGGCCCGGGCGCGGTCGTACAGCGCACGGCGATTCTCGCCCGTGTTCTTGTCGAGGCCGCTCACCGCGCGGGCGATCAAAGGGTAATAGTCAGCCATTGCACGCTATTGTGTTGGAGCACGGGCCCGCCCGCAAAGCGGTTTCCACTATCGGAATCATGCTTGACCCCGGTTCATGTCTTTTTTCAGCAATCATAGCTCAAATGGATTCGTCATGAGGATGGTGTCCTCGCGTTCGGGGCTGGTGGACAAAAGCGCTACCGGACACCCGACCAGCTCCTCGACGCGACGGACGTATTTTATCGCCTGCGCCGGCAATTGCGCCCAGGACCGCGCCCGCGCCGTGGGCTCTTTCCAGCCGTCAATGGTCTCATAAACCGGCTCGACGCGTGCCTGTGCCTGCTCGCCGGCGGGAAGATAGTCGATTTCGCGCCCGTCAAGACGATAACCGACGCAAACCTTGATTTCCTCGAAGCCGTCGAGGATGTCGAGCTTCGTCAGCGCCAGCCCGTCAATTCCGCACGTCCGTACAGTCTGGCGAACGAGGACCGCATCGAACCAACCGCACCGGCGGGCACGCCCGGTGACGACGCCGAATTCGCGCCCCCGCTCTCCGAGAGTCTTCCCGATGACATTGTCCATCTGATCGGTCGGGAACGGACCCAGCCCGACACGCGTCGTATAGGCTTTACAGATGCCAAGCACGTAGTCGATCGCGTTGGGGCCGAGACCCGAACCGGTCGCCGCCTGCGCTGCCACCGTATTGGACGAGGTGACATAAGGATAAGTGCCATGATCAATATCGAGGAGCGCGCCTTGCGCGCCCTCGAACAGAATGCGCTTCCCTTCGCGCCGCTTGCCATCGAGCAGCGACCAGACCGAATCCATGAAGGGCAACACCTTTGGTGCAACCGCGGCGAGATAATCGTACACCATCTGAGCCTCAATCTGCGGCAGACCATGACCGCGGCGCAATGCGTTGTGATGCGTCAGCAGCCGGTCGATTTTACCGCGCAGCGCCGGCAGATCCGCGAGATCCATGAACCGGATAGCACGGCGGCCAACCTTGTCTTCATAGGCCGGGCCGATGCCGCGCTTGGTGGTCCCGATACGGGTCGCAGAATCATCCGCCTCACGAAGAGCTTCAAGCTCGCGGTACAACGGCAGGATCAGCGTCGCATTCTCGGCGATACGTAAGGTCTCAGGCGTCACCATAATTCCTTGCTTCTTCAGCTGAGCAATCTCATCGATCAGCGCCTGCGGGTCGACCACCACACCGTTGCCAATGACCGACAGTTTGCCTTCCCGGACAACACCCGAAGGCAACAGCGACAGCTTGTAAGTTGAACCATCGATCACCAGCGTGTGGCCAGCATTGTGGCCGCCCTGGAAACGCACGACGATGTCGGCCTGCTCCGACAACCAGTCGACGATCTTGCCTTTACCCTCGTCGCCCCACTGGGATCCGACAACCACAACATTCGCCATCGGAATCCCTTCCCTAAGCCAGCGCCCGGACACTTGGAGCCGGGAGCCACCGGCCAAGTCCACCTTCGGATAATGGATGCTCCCCTTTGAAGCAAGCCAAAGTCCACCGCTCTATCGCGCCGGGCAAAGGCGACAAAACATTGATCCAACGTGCTAATTTCAGAAGTGCAGCGGCTTGGCTTGTTGCACCTGGGGCAGCGCCCGCACTTTGGCCAGAACAACCTCTGACAGGTCTCCATCGATCTCGATCAACGCCACGGCGTTGCCGCCGGGCGCGTCACGACCGACGTGAAACGTCGCAATGTTGATGCCGGCCTCACCCAGCGTCGAGGAGAATTTCCCGATGAAGCCCGGCTTGTCGAGATTGGTAATGTAGATCATCGAGGGCCCAAACTCCGCGTCCATGCGGATGCCCTTGATGTTGACAATGCGCGGTCGCCCGTCGGCAAACACTGTGCCTGAGACGTGCCGGGATTGCCGTTCGGTCGTCACTGTCACGGTGATGAGACTTTCGTAGTCCTCCGGCATCTCGCGCGTGACCTCTTCAACCACGATGCCGCGCTCCTTGGCGACAACCGGCGCAGATACGACATTGACGTCGCCGAGCATGGGCCGCAATAACCCGGCGAGCGCGGCTGATGTGAGTGCCTTGGTATTCATTTGCGCGACGGCGCCCTCGTAGGCGATCTGGACTTTCCTAATGCCGGTTTCGGTCAGTTGTCCGGCGAAAGACCCGAGCTTTTCGGCCAGTGCGACGAGGGGCTTGAGTCTCGGAGCCTCTTCGGCGCTGATTGATGGAAAGTTGATGGCGTTGGCGATGGCCCCGCGCAAAAGGTAGTCCGCCATTTGCTCTGCGATTTGCAACGCGACATTTTCCTGCGCTTCGGACGTGGATGCGCCGAGATGCGGCGTACACACCACATTCGGCAGGCCGAACAGCGGGTTTTCAGTTGCTGGCTCGGTAACGAATACGTCGAATGCGGCGCCCGCAACCTGCCCGCCTTTGAGCGCTTCATAGAGGGCTGCCTCGTCGACAAGACCGCCGCGCGCGCAATTGACGATGCGCACGCCCTTTTTCATGGTTTTGATGGCTGCGGCGTTGATGATGTTGCGGGTCTTGTCGGTGAGTGGCGTATGCAACGTGATGAAGTCGGCCCGTTTGAACAGTTCATCGAGCTCGACCTTTTCAACACCAAGATTGGTAGCGCGGTCGGCCGATAAAAACGGGTCATAGGCAATCACTTTCATCTTCAGCCCAACCGCGCGGTCGGCGACGATCGAGCCGATGTTGCCGCAGCCAATGACGCCCAAGGTTTTGCCAAACATCTCCACGCCCATAAATTTGTTTTTTTCCCATTTTCCGGCGCGCGTGGAGGCATCGGCTTCGGGAATCTGCCGGGCGAGCGCCAGCATCAGTGAAATCGCGTGCTCTGCGGTCGTGATCGAATTGCCGAAGGGCGTATTCATCACAATGATGCCACGCGCCGTTGCTGCAAGAATGTCGACATTATCGACGCCGATGCCGGCACGGCCGATGACCTTTAGGTTCTTGGCCTGCTCGAGGATTTTCGCCGTCACCTTGGTGGCCGAGCGGATCGCGAGGCCATCGTAATTGCCGATGATAGCAGCGAGTTTTTCCTTGTCCTTGCCGAGTGCGGGCTGGAAATCCACATCAATGCCGCGATCCTTGAAGATCTGCACGGCCGCCGCAGACAGCGCATCGGAAATGAGAACTTTGGGCATAGCGGTTGCTTTCAAAGGTGATCCGTAAGGTTTCACTGCTTGCGGGCAGCGACAGGCTCAGGCGGCTTTGGGCAAAGCAGCTTTGGCTTCGGCGAACGCCCAGTCGAGCCAGGGCGTGAGTGCTTCGATGTCGCGGTGTTCGACCGTCGCTCCGCACCAGATGCGCAAACCGGGCGGCGCATCGCGGTAGTAGGCGATGTCGTAGGCGACGCCCTCTTTCTCGAGCAATCCGGCCAGAGTCCTGGCGAAGGCCGCCTGATCGTCATTGGAAAGTTTTGTGACTGCCGGGTCGACGACTCGCAAGCACACCGAAGTATTGGAGCGCTCGCCAGCATTCTTCGCGAGGTGGTCGATCCATGCTGTCTCGGCAACCCAGTCAGACAAAACCTTGGCATTAGCATCTGATCTGGCGATCGTTGCCGAAAGCCCGCCGACCGACTTCGCCCATTGCAGTGCGTCGAGATAATCTTCTACGCACAGCATCGACGGCGTGTTGATGGTCTCGCCGGCGAAAATTCCTTCGTTGAGCTTGCCGCCCTTGGTCAGACGGAAAATCTTCGGCAGCGGCCACGCAGGTTTATAACTCTCGAGCCGTTCGACGGCGCGGGGCGAAAGGATGAGCATGCCGTGCGCACCCTCTCCTCCCAATGCCTTCTGCCACGAGAACGTGACGACATCGAGCTTGGGCCAATCGAGCTTCTGGGCGAAAGCCGCCGAGGTAGCATCGCAAATCGTGAGACCATTGCGGTTTGCGGCGATCCAGTTCCCGTTCGGTACGCGCACGCCGGACGTCGTGCCGTTCCAGGTAAACACAACGTCGGACGAGAAATCGATCTTGCTCAGATCCGGCAACTCCCCATACGCGGATTTTATAACGGTGACGTTCTTGAGCTTGAGCTGTTTTTCAACGTCGGTGACCCAGCCTTCACCAAAGGACTCCCAAGCGAGCATCGTCACCGGGCGCGCACCCAGCAGCGACCACAGTGCCAACTCGACCGCCCCAGTATCGGAGGCCGGTACGATGGCAATGCGATAGTCGGCGGGCACTTCCAGCACCTCGCGCGTGAGGTCGATGGCGCGCTTGAGCTTCGCCTTGCCGATCCTGGATCGGTGCGAGCGTCCGAGGACTGCGTCAGTGAGGTTTTGGAGGCTCCAGCCAGGGCGCTTCGCGCAAGGGCCGGATGAAAAGTGCGGGATGGTCGGCCGCACGCCGGGCTTGGTTCCCGTCATATGTCTATCCTTCCAGATAGGCGCCCCTCGTTGGGGAGGGGTGTCCCACTGGCGGAGATAGGCGACTTGCCCGCCGCGGTCAACTTCCCGCGATACAGAATAAAGTCGCAGCCGGCATTGGAGTATCGGGAGGGCGCAAAGACCCAATATTTGGGGAGAAAACTGACGCTGTGCCTAGAACTTCACGCCCAAGCCCAGACGCGCGGAATTCATCGCAACCCGGAAATCACTCACGTTCGGGAATTGCACGAATTCCCATTCGGCGCGGAGAAACATGCTCGGCATGAGGGAGACGTCAACACCCAGACCAGCCGTATAGCCATAGGCAATCTGGCCCTGTGTCCCTTCCGTCTGTGGATTGCGCGGCAAGATCAAAGTGCCGGTGACGGGCGGCGGTGTGACCGGGACACCCCCCACGACAACTGGCGGACCCTGTGTTGTCTTGGTGCCGGTAACGCTAACGGAGCGAGTGATATCAAAGCGGCCGACCGCCACGCCGACAAAGCCATACGGCAAAAAGCGATCATAAGCCCAGCCAGCTCGCCCGCGCGCCGTCAAAATATCCGTGACGGTCAACGAAGCACTCGAAGCCACGGAGATGGCGTATTGGACGGTGCTGCCATCCGCAAGGTTGGCGCCAGGAACGATAATCGGTCCGACCAAATCTTCCGAACCGTTGTTAAGCGACATGTGGTTATAATTCAGCTCGCCACCCATAATGACGTTTTCCCACTGGACGTTGTAGCCGAAGAAGCCGCCAAAGCTTTGGCCGCCTGTTGTGCCCTTCGGCAATGTCGTCCAGGTCGAAACGATGGGCTGCAACTCTGTATTGGCTAGAATGAAGTTGATTTGGGATTTGCTGCCGTTGGTGAAATCCGCCGAGGCATAGCTCTGGCCGAACTGTCCGCCGGCATAATAGCCGTCCCAGCGGGTATAGCTCGGCGTCAGTGAACCGCGCAGCGGCCAATCCGCTGCACGGGCCCGATCAGCAGAGACTGCCACCACCAACGAACAAAGTGCGATGGCCATGCGCAGCGATGGCGCACGACCCACTGTGGGTTGATGCATTCTGACACCAACACGTAGACCTAACCGACTCATGACCACAGTCCCATCCGGTTTCAAATAAATCGCACGCGGTTAGCCAATCACCGTCAGCCTCTGCTGCGCAGCGGCGGTGGCGGTGGTGGCTCGTCGTAAGCCCCAAAGTTGTAACGAACGCCAAGTTTGGCATCCAATGACGTGAGATGACGGAATTCGAGCGGAGTTTCGGTCCCCGCAAAGGTGTAGTTGACTAGCGTGCCGGCCGTCGCCTTACCGAGATCGAGACGGCTGAAGCCGGCACCGGCTCCGATGAACGGCGTGAAATTCCGCCAAGTACCAACCGAGGTAAAGCCGGTATCGAGACCGTGGAAATTAGCCCTGCTGCGATATTCGCCGGTGACGTCGAAGCGGAGCCAGTCGTTGACGTTGTAACCGACACCAAGGCCGAAGAACGGCGCAGCGTCGAAGCCCCTACCGATATTGGTCACAGAATCAAGGCCGCTATAGTTTTCGTTGAAGAGGCTGCCGACTTGCTGATTGCTAAATCCGATATCGCCGCGCAGATACCAGCCCGAATAATCCATCGCTGGTGCCAAAGGTGGCATTTGGAGATCGGCTGAGCGGGCCCCGCTGATACCGGCGAACGAAGTGATCATTGCGAGCGCTAAAGTTCGATTACGCAAAAAAAACATTGGACCGTCTCTTATCCAAACGACGTCCGACCGGACGACGACTGAAAGGACGATGGCAGCAAATCCTTAATCGGCGCTTAACCTTGTTTTTTAACTACGCTCGTTAACCAAACTGGTCCTTGCGAAGGAAAAAACCCTCCACGTAAGTGCAGGTTTGCACGCAGCAGATTGCAATTTAAGAAATTGTTTACGCTAAAAATTTGCGCCGAGTTAATCGGGCGCAGCGCTATCAGGCGGCGGCAGCGCTGAGCGCTTCGACGACGTCGTCCACGACCGATTCGACAAGCGTTTTGTCGTCGCCCTCGCCCATGACTCTGATCACCGGCTCGGTTCCCGAGGGTCGCACGATCAGCCGGCCACCGCGGCCGAGCTTGTGTTCCGCGCTCGCGATTGCCGAGCGCACCTGGGCATCCTCCAAGGGCTTGCCCGTTCGATAACGGACGTTCTTGAGGACCTGCGGTAGCGGTTCAAAACGGTGACATAGCTCCGACACGGGTTTTTCACCGCGTTTGACGACGGCAAGGACCTGCAACGCGGCGATGAAGCCGTCTCCTGTCGTCGTATAGTCCGTGAGAATGATGTGGCCGGATGGCTCGCCCCCGATGTTGTAGCCGTGCGCGCGCATTTGCTCGAGCACGTAGCGGTCGCCCACAGGCGTGCGCACCAGTTCGAGGCCAAGGCCGCTGAGGTGGCGTTCCAGGCCAAGGTTGGACATCACGGTTGCGACGACACCGGGACGCTGAAGCCTGCCGTCTTCTTTCCAGCTCTCGGCAATCACCGCGAGCAGCTGATCGCCATCCACCACATGCCCGCGCTCGTCCACAATCAAGACGCGATCTGCGTCGCCATCAAGGGCGATACCGATATCTGCGCGCATCTCACGGACTTTGCGCGAAAGGGCTGCAAGGTCGGTCGATCCGCAATCCTTGTTGATGTTGAACCCATCGGGGTCGACACCAATGGAAATAACGTCGGCTCCCAATTCCCACAGCGCGCCAGGTGCAACTTTGTATGCGGCGCCGTTGGCGCAATCGATAACCACACGCAGGCCTTCGAGCGATACCGCCCTGGGCAAAGTGAGTTTGGCAAATTCGATATAGCGATCCTGCACGCCGTCGATGCGCTTGGCGCGGCCAAGATCGCCGCCTTTGGCCAGTTGCTTGCCGAGATCGGAATCAATGAGATCTTCGATCTTGGATTCCATCTCGTCGCTGAGTTTGTAGCCATCCGGCCCGAACAGCTTGATGCCATTGTCGTCAAAAGGGTTATGTGAAGCCGAGATCATGACGCCGAGATCGGCGCGCATCGAGCGTGCAAGCATGCCGACTGCCGGTGTGGGAATTGGTCCGGTCAGCAGCACGTCCATGCCGACCGACGTAAAGCCTGCAACCAGGGCATTCTCAATCATATAACCGGAGAGCCGGGTGTCCTTGCCGATCAGCACCCGATGACGGTGATCACCGCTTTTAAAGACAAGCCCGGAAGCCTGGCCGACCTTGAGCGCCAGTTCCGGAGTAATGACCCGGTTGGCCAGGCCGCGGATACCGTCGGTCCCGAAATAACGACGACCCATCCCACAATCCCCCGACGCCTAGCCTACGGTTTTGTGCCTTTGATTAACCGGCTTTTGCGGGGCGGCCAAGCCTGCCCAGCGGCCGCATAATAGTGCCAACGCCGTGAAATTACTTCAAGAATAGTGAGAAATCATTACCGAGTGCGGTTAATCGTCGTGGTGGCTGTAAACGACACTCAATGCAGGCCATTTCGCTGCATGCCGGCACTGTGCTACTCGATTTATTCACTTCGAGCCCCAGAACTGATCACATGAAGACGATTACCTGCATCGAGGACCTGCGCACGCTTGCGCGCCGCCGGGTTCCACGCGCTTTTTTCGAATACGCAGAGAGCGGCTCCTATAGCGAGGAAACCCTCCGGGCCAATCGGGCTAGCATGGAAGCCATCAAGCTGCGCCAGCGCGTGCTTGTTGACGTTTCCACTCGTAGCACCGCCACGACAATCCTGGGTCAGAAAGTGGCGGCGCCGCTTGTGTTGGCACCGATCGGGCTCTGCGGCATGCAATTCGGCGACGGCGAGATTTTGAGCGCGCGGGCCGCTAATGCAGCCGGGATCCCGTTCACGCTGTCGACCATGTCAATTTGCTCAATCGAGGACGTGGCAGAGGCAACCGACAAACCATTCTGGTTCCAGCTCTACGTCATCCGCGACCGCAGCTTCTCCAAGGACATTCTCGCGCGCGCAGCAAATGCCAAGTGCAACGTGCTGGTGCTTACCGTAGATTTGCAAGTCCTTGGTCAACGCCACCGCGACATCAAAAACGGCATGACAGTGCCGCCGGAAATTCGTGTGAAAAATGTCTTGGACATTGCCACCAAGCCGGCCTGGGCCTGGAGCATACTCAACGGCAAGAGCAAGACCTTCGGAAATCTCGCCGGCCACGTGAAGGGTATGGAGAGTGTCACGCAGCTCTCGAAATGGACAGCCGAACAGTTTGATCCAGCGCTGAACTGGAAGGACGTGGAATGGATCAAGAAAATCTGGCCGGGGAAGCTGGTCATCAAAGGCATTCTCGACGTCGACGACGCCAAGACGGCAGTCAAGCTCGGGGCTGACGCAATTGTCGTTTCAAACCACGGCGGACGTCAGCTTGACGGCGCGCCATCATCTATCTCGGCACTTCCGGCGATTGCACAGGCGGTCGGCTCCGACACCGAGGTGTTGTTCGACGGTGGCATCCGTACCGGCGCCGATATCATGCGTGCGCTCGCGCTGGGCGCGCGTGGCTGCATGATCGGCCGTGCGTATATTTATGGGCTGGGTGCGGGCGGCGAGGCGGGTGTAGCAAAGGCGATCGATATTTTGTCGAAGGAACTCAGCGTCACCATGGCGCTCACTGGCGTCACCAGTATTGGCAGCATCGGTCCGCATGTCCTCGTCGGCGGCGCGCCGACGAAGAAGCCCGCGCGCAAGCGCAAAGGCTGAGGCTCACTCTTCCTTTAATCCATAGGCCAGGGCATTGCCCGTTGCCCCGTAATATTTGAATGGAAGGAATTTTCCGGTCATGCCGATCTGGACGCGGTCGCCTTTGGGGTCCGTCTTGCGCGTAATGTCCATGTCGAAATCGATCGCCGACATGATGCCATCGCCGAATTCCTCCTCGATCAATGCTTTCAGCGCGGGGCCGTTGACCAGGATCAGCTCGTAAAAGCGGTAGATCAGCGGATCGG
Organism: Pseudolabrys sp.; assembly: GCA_049674125.1. Taxonomy (GTDB): domain Bacteria; phylum Pseudomonadota; class Alphaproteobacteria; order Rhizobiales; family Xanthobacteraceae; genus Pseudolabrys. Next base: position 10,790 of record JBATYN010000410.1, read on the forward strand.
TCGGCGGCATTGGCGTGGCAGTGCCGCGCATCGGCACTTCGTTGATCAATGCTTGTTCGCTCTTCGATAGACCGAACAGCTTGGCAGCAGCGGCCGCCTGCGGCTTGGTCAACTTATGCTGCCCGAGGATCGCGCCTGTCACAAGAATTGGCGACATGCCCCCGATCTGCTCGCAGATATATTTCCAGGTCCAACCCTTCTCGCGTTTGATGTCGAGAAGTTTTTCAGTGAGATCGGCGCGGTTCATGATGTTTCCTCCTCAATAAGCGATCAACGCGCTGCGGCCTGCTGGCCGCGGTTCGGTTTTGCGGATGGGTCCTGAGGTCCGGCGATCGCAGGCTCCGGCAGACCAGGCCGCACAACCGTCACATGGCGCGGATCGTAGCCATCGCCAGCCTCCTCGATGAAGCAGCGGCTCCGACTTACCAGAAAATCAATGATGTGGTTGCGCACCGCGTAATAAAGCGGGTGCTTGTGGAAGTCGCCGCGCGCGCGCAGCTTGGGCAATGGATTTTCGACGATCTCAGCCAGCACCGCGCCCGGACCGTTGGTCATCAGAACCACCTTGTCGGCGAGATAGATCGCCTCATCCACATCGTGCGTGATCATGAATACGGTCTGTCCAGTCTCTAGGCAGATGCGGCGGACTTCATCCTGCAGCGTACCACGCGTCAGCGCATCCAGCGCCGAGAACGGCTCGTCCATCAGCAGGATCTTGGGTTCAATCGAAAGCGCGCGGGCGATGCCGACGCGCTGTTTCATGCCGCCGGACAATTCAGCCGGACGCTTGTGTTCGGCGCCGGTGAGGCCGACCAGATCGATGAATTTCTGCGCATGCGCGGCGACTTCGGCGGACCTCCAGTCGCGCTGCCGCGACGATACCGCATAGGCGACATTGCCCATCACCGTCCGCCACGGCAGCAGCGAATGACCTTGGAAAATCACGGCACGGTCGAGACTCGGACCTCCGATTTCCTTGTTGTCCACGATGACCGTGCCGGCCGAGGGCGTGTCAAGGCCGGCGAGAATGTTGAGCACTGTGGTCTTGCCGCAACCGGAATGGCCGATCACGCATACAAATTCACCGCGCGTCATCGCCAGCCACAAGTTCTCGAACACCGTGGTAGTTGTACCGCCTGGCGCCGGAAACCGCCGCGAAATGCCTTCAATGGAAATGAAACGATTGCTCATAGCTCACTCTAGAAACGTGACGAGCCGCGTGAGCCGCGCCAGAATTAGGTCGAGCAACATACCAACCACGCCGATCAGCAGGATCGCCGTGATTACATTGGTGATCGACAGATTATTCCATTCGTTCCAGACGAAGTAGCCGATACCGGTGCCGCCGACTAGCATTTCGGCCGCGACGATCACCAGCCAGGCAATGCCGATCGAAATGCGCATGCCGGTGAGGATCGTGGGCGCCGCAGCTGGAAGTATGATCGTGAATGCGCGGCGGAAGATTCCGACTTCGAGCGTCTTCGCTACGTTCAGCCATTCGCGCCGCACCGAGGCCACGCCGAAGGCCGTGTTGATCATGGTCGGCCATAGCGAGCAGATGAAGATCACGAAGATCGAGGACAGGCTGGAATCCTTGATCGTGTAGAGCGCGAGCGGCATCCATGCCAGCGGCGAGATCGGCTTCAATACCTGGATAAACGGATCGAGCGCCTTGCTCATTATCGGCGACATGCCAATCAGAAATCCAATCGGCACCGCAACCGTAACCGCCAATAGATAGCCAAGCATCACGCGCGCGATCGAATAGGCGAGCTGAATGCCGATACCCTTGTCGTTCGGGCCATTGTCGTAGAATGGCCGCCGCGCGTGCTCCCAGAGTTTTGCCCCTACCTCGAGTGGGCCAGGCATCGCAGATTTGCCCTGGGTCGCCGTCACGCCCATCAACTTTGCGTATTCCGGGCTCATCTGCGCAACCTGCCCGGTCCCGCGCGTGGCAAGATGCCAAGCAAGGATGAAGCCGCAGAACAGGACAAGCGACACGATCGCCGCGCGCAAATTGAGCGAGGCGGTCATGGCTGAACTGCAACGTCTGTGCCCGGCGGCACCGTCATTACACTGCCTTCTTGATCTTGAAGCTCTTGAGGTATTCCTCGGGCTTAGCCGGATCGAACGTCTTGCCCATCACCACGAAGGTCTTCGAGGTTGCCGCCGGCGGTTTCATGCCGACTTCGGTCATCAATTTTGAGGTGTCGGTCGCGAGGAATACTTGTGCGGCCACGCCCTTGTAGTCGACGTCACCCTTAAGCTGACCCCAGCGCTTCATCTGAGTCATGATCCAAACCGCAAACGACTGCCAGGGGAACGGGTCAAAATCGACCCGGTTGGCGTCGGTCTTCACTGTGCCCAATCCGTCAGCGTAAGTGCCAGTCAGGATTTGCTCCAACACGGTGACCGGCTGATTGATGTAGTTCGCCGGTGCGATCGCTTCGGCAATCTGCTTTCGATTCTCCGGCTTGTGGGCAAACGCGGTGGCGTCGATGATCGCTTTGAGCAAGGCGGCATAGGTATTCGGCGTTTGCGTGACGAAATCTTTCGACGCAGCAAAGGCGCAGCAGGGATGCCCGTTCCAGATTTCCTTGGACAGCACATGAATGAATCCAACGCCGTCATAGACTGCACGCTGGTTCATCGGATCGGGACCCAGGAAACCGTCGATATTATCGGCGCGCAGATTAGCCACCATCTCCGGCGGCGGCACCGCGCGGATCTGGACGTCCTGATCGGGATCAACGCCGTGCTCGGCGAGGTAGTAGCGCAGTAGATAATTATGCATTGAATAGTCGAACGGCACCGCGAACTTGAATCCTTTCCAATCCTTCGGGTCGCGCTTGTCTTTATGCTTGATGGCCAGCGTGATCGCTTGACCGTTGATGTTCTCGATCGCGGGCGCCGTATAGGCGACCGCATTCGATCCAACGCCCAGCGTGATGGCGAGCGGCATCGGCGAGAGCATGTGGGCGGCGTCGTATTCCTTATTGAGAGTCTTGTCGCGGATCACCGCCCATCCAGCAGTCTTGATCACGTCCACGTTGAGCCCTTGCTTTTCATAAAAGCCCATGGGCTTGGCCATGATGATCGGCGTGGCGCAGGTGATGGGAATGAAGCCAACCTTTAAGTCTTTTTTCTCGATTGGACCGGATGCGGCGAAAACTTCAGTTGCAGCTTTCAGCGGGAAAAATTGCGAAATTGCAGCGAGAGCAGTCGACGCGCCAAGCGATCGCAGAAAGGTGCGGCGGCCGAGTTCTTTCGGAAACATCGCGCGCATCACGGCGGAAGCAACGACATTCTCGTAGCGCTTTTCCTCGCCTTCGACCGGCACGCACTGTAGTTGCGCCTCCGTGTCGCGTGTATGCTCGGCCTGACCTGCATGGCGGCCGCACGAGCACCCACTGCGATTCAAGGAACGTGACAGGTCGAACGGATTATCGAACGTGGACATGGCTACGCGCCCCTGTTGGGCCGGCCCCGGACCGGCAATTCAACGCTAGAACTGCAATCGACGTGCCAGAGCCTCTGCCAAATTGTGCGGCAGTTTATGCGGTGGAAATAGCCCTTGCCCCCGGCCTCGGTGAGAATCTGCCCCATTCTTGAGCAAACGCTCTAATCTTCGGCATGCTTGTCAGAAATTGCATCGCATGCTGTTCGGCTATCTGATTAAGGGAGTGTACGACGCAGGCGTACCCATCGCCATTTCGCTGGCCACTGCGTTGTTCGTCCCGCTAGCGGTTGTGATGGTCTGGTGGGTGGTGCGCCGCGTCCGGCGCAGACATATCGCGGGCGAGGCATAACCGAAGAGAAAGGTACGCCATGCGCAGTGAACGACTCGATTTTGCCAATACCAAAGGCGAGAAACTGGCAGCATTGATCGATCTGCCGCTGGGCAAGCCTGTCGCATTCGCGCTGTTTGCGCATTGCTTCACCTGCGGGAAAGATAATCTTGCGGCCAAGCGCATTTCCGAGCGGCTGGCGATGTGCGGTATTGGCGTGCTGCGTTTCGATTTCACGGGTCTCGGCATGAGCGAGGGCGAGTTCGCCAACACGCATTTCTCCTCGAATGTCGATGATCTGGTTGCGGCTGCCGACCATCTGCGTAAAACCCATGGCGTACCCGCGATCCTGATTGGCCACAGCCTCGGCGGCGCCGCAATACTTGCAGCGGCACATCGCATTTCCGACGCGCGGGCCGTCGTCACCATTGCCACGCCATCAGATCCGGCGCACGTCACAGGGCTGTTCAAGGAACACGTCGATAAAATCCGCGAACAGGGTGAAGTCGAGGTGGCGTTGGCCGGCCGGCCATTTCGTATCAAGCGGGAATTCCTCGATGACGTCGCTGAACAGCGCATCGACGATCACGTCCGCAACCTGCACAAGGCGCTGCTTGTGTTTCATTCGCCCACCGACGACACCGTCAGCATCGATAATGCTTCGCGTATTTTCATCACCGCCAGGCATCCGAAGAGCTTCGTCTCGCTCGCGGGAGCCGATCATTTGCTGAGCAAAAGAAGCGATGCGGTTTATGTGGCCAATGTGGCCGCTGCCTGGGTCGATCGCTATCTGGAACAAACTGCGGAACATAATAACGAGCAAATCGAGGGCGGCACTGTTCTCGTGCGCGAAACAGGCAGTGGAAAATTCCAGCAGGAAATTTTGAGTGGACCGCACCGGTTTCTTGCCGACGAACCGGTCAAGGTCGGCGGACAAGACTCCGGACCGGGACCCTACGATCTCCTTCTGGCGGGCCTTGGCGCCTGCACGTCAATGACGTTGCGGCTATACGCCGAAAACAAGAAGCTCCCGCTGGATCGGGTGTCGGTTCGCCTGACTCACAACAAGATCCACGCCGAGGATTGTCTTGATTGCGAGACGAAGGAAGGAATGCTCGATCGCATCGACCGCAACATTACGCTGGAAGGCGCGCTTAACGCCGAGCAGCGCAAGCGGTTGATGGAAATCGCCGACAAGTGCCCGGTCCATCGAACGCTGAAGTCGGAAATTGATATCCGCACATTCGAGCGGCCGATTTGAATTTTACAAACGACCAACCGCGTGGATTTGAGTCGCCATGCAAGACGTCGCACTCGCATTGACACAGCAGTTCCTCGCCTGGGTGGCCGAGGCGCCGCGCAGTTATGCCGACGCAGAGGCGTGGCGAAGTTGTCCGCATCTGTCGGTCTGGGAAGACGCGATCGCCGACGGGCTAGGTCAATTTGAAAATGGCGTCAGCATGAAAAAATCGCGGTTCGTGCTGACGTCGCGCGGGCGAAAGTTCCTCAACAGGAATTGATCGGCTTCCGCACGGTTTTCGGGAAGTTAAGGCTGCGGTGAGGGTTCTGGCACATGATTTGTATGTGCAGGAATCGTCATGAATAAGCCCGCTGATCCTCGACTCGTCTGGGTGGCCACCGTGTTGGCGGTGGCTGTGTGCATTCTTTACGTCGCCCACATCTAGGCTTGGGGTCTGTTCGTCCCGCATCACCCCATGCCCTTGCGGCTTGACGTCAGCCGAGCGGTCGACCACATTAGAACAAACCATGAACATAAAAGCCAGGCGATTCAATCAAATCGGCCAAATTATTACATATGTTCAAAGGCTTATAGATGATCGAGCAGCTTCGCCAACGCCTTCTGGCCCTGCAAAAAGTGCCAAAGATCGAAGACGGTCCCGGCACCCTACCTCTCGGTATTCCTGTCATCGACATGGCGCTTGGCGGTGGATTTATACGCGGCGCTCTGCACGAAATTTCGGCACCTGGTGAAGCCCATCTCGCCGCGGCGGCCGGGTTTACTTTGGGGCTGGCGATAGTTTCGGCCCCCTCGCCTCACGTGTTCTGGATCGCCGAAGACATGGCACTCGCCGAAAACGGTGTGCCCCATGGCGCCGGTCTCGATGCCTTCGGCCTTGCACCCGAGCGATTGGTAAGAGTTTCCACCGTACATCGTCGCGACCTGCTGTGGGCAATGGAAGAAGCACTGCGCTGCCGCGCCGTCGATGCGGTGATCGGTGAAATGCGTACCGCTGGAATCGACAGCGTCGCAATGCGGCGGCTCTCACTCGCTGCGGCAGACAACGGCACGCTGGCATTGCTCCTGCGCGCCGCGCCACCGAACGATGCCTCTACTGCCGCCACGCGCTGGATTATCGGAGGCGCACCATCGGTGACCACGCACGGTCCCGGTGCACCACGCTTTAACGCGCAACTCGTCCGCAACCGCCGCGGCCCAGTCGGCTCATGGATTCTCGAATGGAGTAGCAGCAATGAGTGTTTCATCCTCGCAACGCATGCTCAGCCTGTGGCTGCGCCGGCTCTCAACCGACCGCATCGCCAGGTCGCGAGAAAAGTCGCGTGAAAGGTCGCATGAAAGGTCGCATGAAAGGTCTTCGCCGCTTGTCATCTTTGGCAAGCGCGGCAATGCCGATGTCCTTACCGCCGTCGATGATGCAGCCGGACAACTCGGCCTTTCGTCGGGTTTCGCATTAGCGCAGGCGCGCGCCATGCACCCCGGCATCGATGCGATGGTCGAAGATGCCGAGGCCGATGCTGTCCTGCTCGAGTCCATTGCCGACTGGTGCCTGCGCTACACGCCACTGGTGGCTTGCGATATCCCTGACGGTCTGCTGCTGGATATCAGTGGTTGCGCGCATCTTTACGGCGGTGAGCATAAGCTGGTCTCTGATTTAGCAGCGCGCCTGAAAGACACCGGCTTCGCCTATTCGCTTGCCATAGCCGGCACGATCGGTGCCGCTTGGGCTGCTGCGCGTTACGGCGAGCCGGCAAGCTATGCCTGCGGTGAAGAACGCACACTGCTCGCCCCATTGCCTTTGTCCGCGTTGCGGCTTCCGTCAGCAACTGTCGCAGGCCTTGCTCGCGTCGGCTTGAAATGCATTAGCGATATCATCGACCTGCCGCGCGCGCCCCTGACCGCACGGTTTGGGTCCGAGGTGCTGCGCCAGCTTGATCGTGCCCTGGGCTATGAACACGAACCGCTGACGCCGCGGTTGCCGGTTGCGCCTTATGTCGCCGAGCAACGTTTTCCAGAGCCGATCGCGCGCGAGGAAGATGTGCTGGCGATTACTGCCCGGCTGGGGCAGCGGCTGCAATTCGCGTTGGAACGGCGCGGCGACGGCGCCCGCCGCATCGAATTGGCCTTGTTCCGCACTGACGGCGTGGTGCGCCGCATTGCTGCCGGTACCTCACGGCCTTTGCGGGATCCGGCCGAAATCCGTGGACTATTTGTGGAGCGGCTGGCCGCACTCGCAGATGCACTCGATCCCGGCTTTGGCTTCGACATGGCTCGGCTATCCGTCATTGTTGCCGAGCCTTGCCCACCCGAACAAATCGGTATCGGTGGTCGCGAGGATACGGCCGAGCTCTGCCGCTTGGTCGATCGTCTGAGCGCACGGCTGGGCGCACGCCGTGTGCAACGGTTGATCGCACAAGACAGTCATATTCCGGAACTGGCCGAAGCCGTACTTCCCGCACAGGCCATCAATGACGATACCGGCTGGAACGCATTCCGGGGGTATCGCGAGGCGATGGCACTTCCGCCGCGTCCACTGCGTCTGCTCGCACGGCCGGAACCGATCGAAGCGCTAGCAGAGGTGCCGGACGGCCCGCCCTTGCGCTTCCGATGGCGGCGCGCGCTGCACGAAGTCATTGCCGCCGAGGGCCCCGAACGCATCGAAGGGACATGGTGGAGCGAACACGGCGGTCCCGCGCGGGATTATTTCCGTGTGGAAGACAAAAGTGGCCTGCGCTTCTGGTTGTTCCACGCCGGGCTTTATCGCGATCTCACACCCGGTGCCACCGCGCCAACCTGGTTCCTGCATGGGACATTTGCGTGAAGAACCTCATGGTGAGGAGCGCGGCGAAGCCGTGTGTCTCGAACCATGAGGTTCGGACCGCGCTCATCCTTCGAGACGCAGGCCTTCGGCCGGCTCCTCAGGATGAGGCTCAGAGAGGCCGTACAGCTGGAAAGTAGTAATGCGTTATCTCGAATTTGCCGTCGCCTCGAATTTCTCCTTCCTGCGCGGAGCCTCGCATCCTGAGGAACTGATGGTGCAGGCCGTGCATATCGGGCTTGCCGGGATCGGGCTGTGCGATCGCAATTCCGTCGCCGGCGTGGTGCGTGCGCATCTGGCCAAGCGCGAGCAGAACTTATCGCTGCGCTACCACCCGGGCGCGCGGCTCGTGTTCGCCGGCGGCACGCCCGACGTGCTCGTTTATCCACGCAATCGCGCTGGCTGGGGAAGGCTCACCCGCTTGCTCACCATCGGCAATCTTCGCGCCGAGAAAGGCAGCTGCAGCCTCCATCTGGACGATCTGTTGACGCATGCGTTCGAATTGGAACTGATCGCTATGGGTGGCGATGCGCAGCTGCTGGCACGTCTGCGCGAAGCCGCCCCGCACCGCGTGCGGCTCGCTGCGTCCATGCCTTATCATGGACGCGATCGTTCGCGATTGGCGCACATGAAAGAACTCGCCCACGCCGCCAATGTGCCTCTGCTCGCGGTCAATGACGTGTTCTATCACCATCCCGACCGACGGCCTCTCGCCAATATACTCACCTGCATCCGCGAAAAGACCACCATAGACCGGGCCGGGCGCAAGCTTGCCGCCAATGCCGAACGTTATCTGAAACCGCCACAGGAAATGATGCGCTTGTTCCGCGACGCGCCGGAAGCGATCGAAGAAACGGTGGTGTTAAGCGACGCGCTTTCTTTCTCGCTCGATGAATTGCGCTATGAATACCCAGACGAACAGATCGAGGGTTTCGATACCGCGCAGGATGCGCTGGCGCACCTCACTTATGAGGGTGCCGCCCACCGTTATCCGCAAGGGCTGCCCGACAAGGTCCGCGTCAACATCGAGCACGAGCTCAAGTTGATCGCACAATTGCAGTACGCACCCTATTTCCTCACCGTCTACGACATCGTCCGTTTTGCGCGGTCGAAGGGCATCCTTTGTCAGGGCCGTGGTTCTGCTGCCAATTCCGCGGTCTGCTTTTGTCTCGGCGTGACCGAGGTCGATCCCGACCGCGCCGACCTCCTGTTCGAGCGCTTCATCTCGCCGGAGCGGCGCGAACCGCCCGATATCGACGTCGATTTCGAGCACGAGCGGCGCGAAGAGGTCATTCAATATATCTACGGCAAATACGGGCGCGAACGCGCAGGCATCGCCGCCACCGTGATCTCTTATCGTGGCCGCTCCGCGATCCGCGAGGTCGGCAAGGCTTTTGGCCTCTCCGAGGACACCATCGGTGCGCTGTCATCATCGATCTGGGGCGGTGGCGGCGGTGCGGTATCGAAAGATGCCGTCACCCGCACTGGTCTTGATCCGCAAAGCCGGCGCATGCGCCAGATCCTTGCACTCGCGCAGGAGATCACTGGCTTCCCGCGTCATCTTTCCCAACACGTCGGGGGGTTCGTCATCACCCGCAGCCGCCTCGATGAGGTGATGCCGATCGGCAATGCGGCGATGGACAACCGCACTTTCGTCGAATGGGATAAAGATGACCTCGACGCGCTAGGCATTTTGAAAATCGACGTGCTTGGCCTCGGCATGCTGTCATGCCTGCGCAAGGCGCTCGATCTGGTGGACAGGCACTACGGCGACCGGCACACCCTCGCCACCATCCCTTCCGAGGATCCTGCCGTCTACCGCATGCTGTGCCGCGCGGATTCGCTCGGCGTGTTTCAGGTGGAAAGCCGTGCGCAGATGACCATGCTGCCGCGCCTGAGACCGGAGAATTTCTATGACCTGGTGATCGAGGTGGCGATCGTGCGGCCGGGCCCGATCCAGGGAGACATGGTGCACCCCTATCTGCGCCGCCGGCGCAAGCAGGAACAGGTGACTTATCCGTCGAAAGAATTGGAAGCGGTGTTGCACAAAACTCTGGGGGTGCCGCTATTCCAGGAGCAGGCGATGAAAATCGCCATCGTCGCTGCCGGCTTCACGCCCTCGGAGGCTGACCGGCTTCGCCGTGCCATGGCGACCTTCAAACGAGTCGGTACCATCGGCACTTTCCAGTGCAAGATGATCGACGGCATGCTGGCTAACGGCTACGAACGCGACTTCGCCGAGCGCTGCTTCCAGCAAATCGAGGGCTTCGGCGAATACGGCTTCCCGGAAAGTCACGCCGCAAGCTTTGCGCTTCTGGTCTATGCCTCGGCCTGGCTGAAATGCCGTTATCCGGATGCTTTCGCCGCCGCGCTTTTGAATGCGCAGCCAATGGGCTTTTATGCACCGGCACAAATCGTACGGGATGCGCGTGAGCACGGCGTCGACGTGCGGCCGCCCGACATCAACCATTCGCACTGGGATTCGACACTTGAGCCTGGCTCACGCGCAGCCGAACGCCTGCACGAGCTGCATTGCGAGATGCGGGACGATGTCTGGACAACACAGGCAGTGCGTCTCGGCCTGCGCGAAATCAAAGGGTTGAAGGAGGAGGATGGGCAGCTGATCGTTGAACGACGTATTCGATCGTCATGGCCGGGCTTGTCCCGGCCATCCA
>JBATYN010000411.1:0-2566 GCA_049674125.1 Pseudolabrys sp.
GTCAAACGGCGTGTTTTTGGACTTTGATTTCAGCTCAACGGGATCAAGGATCCAGGGCAGCTCAGTATCGACCACGATCACATCGGCTGGCGCACCGCTCCTGAGTGTGCCGCCCGGGAGCCCGAGCAATTCCGCCGGGCGCGTCGACATGGCACGCAACAAAGTCGTCAGGTCGATTTCTCCGCTATGCACGAGCCGCAAGCCCGCCGTGAGCATGGTTTCGAGTCCAATTGCGCCGGCTGCCGCTTCCGCGAAAGGCAAGCGTTTGGTTTCGACGTCTTGCGGATTGTGATCCGACATCACCACGTCGATGAGCCCTGCACTCAACGCTTCGACGAGTGCCTTGCGATCCTCTTCTGCACGCAATGGAGGGGACACTTTCAGAAAGGTGCGATAGGGGCCGATGTCATTTTCGTTGAGCGTGACGTGGTTGATCGACGCCGACGCAGTCACATTGAGGCCGGCATCTTTCGCGCGGAGCAATACTTCGAGTGTGTCCGCGCAAGTCACGGAAGCTGCATGATAACGGCCGCCTGACAAGGCGACCAGCCGAACATCCCGCTCGAGCATCACGGTTTCCGCCGCTTTTGGGATCCCGAGCAGGCCGAGGCGAGCAGCGAATTCGCCTTCGTTCATGACGCCGTCGCCGATCAATGCGGGATCTTCGGTATGATGCACAATCATCGCGTCGAACTCGGTGGCGTAAGTCAGCGCGCGTCGCATCACCTGCGCATTGGTGACACTTTTGGCGCCATCGGTGAAGGCCACCGCGCCTGCGGCCTTGAGAAGGCCAATTTCAGTCATCTCCTTGCCTTCGAGCCCTTTGGTAATCGCAGCCATCGGGTGCACATGCACAATTGCATTGTCGCGTGCGCGGCGCAGAACGAAGTCAACGGTTGCGGGGTTGTCGATCGTTGGCGAGGTGTCGGGCTGGCAGATGATCGTGGTGACGCCGCCAGCGGCTGCCGCCTGGCTCGCCGACGCGAGTGTCTCCCGATTGGCCTCGCCGGGTTCGCCGATGAAGGCGCGCATATCGATGAGGCCGGGTGCTATCAACTTGCCGCGGCAATCGATCACGTCCGTGCCTTCGGGCACGCCGGCCGCGCCGATGCCTTTCTTTGCTTCACGGATTACGCCTTCGGCGATCAGCAGGTCGCCGACAATATCAAGGTCGCGCGACGGATCGACGATCCGGGCGTTGGCAAGCAGGATCGGGCGGCGATCGGACAACATCATGTCACGCGTTCGGCAAGTTTCGAGAGAGTGCTTCCAGGACAGCCATGCGAACAGCGACACCCATTTCGACCTGTTCACGAATTAAGGACTGGGCGCCGTCGGCGACGATCGAGTCAATTTCGACGCCGCGGTTCATCGGCCCTGGATGCATCACCATTGCGTCGGGTTTTGCGTAGGCGAGTTTCTTTTCGTCGAGTCCCCAGTAATGAAAGTATTCTGACATTGAAGGCACGTAGGAGCCGTTCATGCGCTCGCGCTGCAGCCGAAGCATCATGACAATGTCGGCACCGGCGAGGCCTTCGCGCATATCGCGCGCAACCTCTACGCCGAAGCGTTCAATGCCCGGCGGAAGAAGAGTGGAGGGGGCGACAACGCGCACACGTGCGCCCATTGCGTTGAGCAAGATGATGTTTGAGCGCGCCACGCGCGAGTGCAGGATATCGCCGCAGATCGCCACCAGCAGGCCTTCGATGTGGCCTTTGTTGCGACGAATGGTCAGCGCATCGAGCAGTGCCTGGGTCGGATGTTCATGCGCGCCGTCGCCGGCATTGATGACCGAACAATCGACTTTGCGCGCCAGCAATTCGACCGCGCCAGAGGCATGGTGGCGGACCACGATAATATCCGGATGCATGGCATTCAGCGTGATCGCGGTGTCGATCAGGGTCTCGCCCTTTCGCATCGAGGACGAGCTGGTCGACATGTTCATCACATCGGCCCCGAGGCGTTTTCCGGCCAGCTCGAACGAGGCCTGGGTTCGCGTCGAGACTTCAAAGAAAAGGTTGATCTGGGTGCGCCCGCGCAGCGAAGCGCGCTTCTTCTCAACCTGACGATTGAGCTCGACGAATTCCTCGGCGAGATCGAGCAATCCGGAAATGTCGGTGTGAGAAAGCCCTTCGATCCCCAACAAATGACGCCTGCTGAGGACGAACGAGGGTTTCGGCGCAATGGTCATTAAAGCGAAACCTATAGGCACAACCCGCCCTCACGGCAAGGGCGTTGCCGGCCGATCCACAAGGCACTGATTCAGATCGTTAATAATCTTGGGCAATTCTTTGCGGAATACTGATCGCCGCTAGGACAGGGAGCGGACCACCGGCCCGCTCTTTTTCATGATCTGGGCCAAATCGCGCTGCGGGTTCCCCCAAATCTTCGTGAACGACCTCGTTCAATCGTGACCGTTCGCTCCGCGGCCACCGGAACAACCCTGCGTGTTCCCGGGTTGAGCCCGGACAACTCAAAACACCGGTACGGAAGGAGGCCAACATGAAGACGATTATGAAATACGCCACTGCGGTGGCATTGGCAGGCGCGTTCGCAGTCGCAACGG
>JBATYN010000412.1:0-6487 GCA_049674125.1 Pseudolabrys sp.
AACCAGCGTCGTTTGTCGGACTCGTTCATGTGACAAAACCCGCCGATTTTATATAACCCCTTGATTACCGATCTCTTACGCGCTCAGGCTCGATATCCCTCTGAAATCACGCAATAATCGGCCCGGAAAAGTTCCGCGGACGGTTCGAGCCGTTGCGGTGCCGCTGCGCGGGCGACTGGTTCGGCTGTATACTGTGTCGCAAAATCGAGGATCGTTGCGTCATGCCGCGTTTCTATTTCCATCTCACTGATGGCAAACATGTTCTGAACAATCACAAGGGCGTTGATCTTGCCGGCAATGCCGCTGCGCGTGAGGACGCGCTGGCGCTCGCACGGGACCTCAAACACGGGGCGGCCATGCCGGGCTGGAACTGGACCGGGTGGTTTGTCGCCATCGTGGACCAGCACGGGCACAAGGTCGACGAGGTGCGCATCGCCGACGTATGAGCGCGCCCCGGCGCCTCGACGGCCACAGCCCGGGATCTCAATATTTATGGTGCGGTGCCGCACGTGTCCGGATTGTTGCCGCTGAAACCTTGGTCAGCGGCCGTCCAGCATTGGCCGCTTTTCGTCAACAGCGACGTGAATTTTCAGTGGGCTACCTAGTTCCCTACTCCACAAAGGTCGGGCAAACTTAGCTGCACACGATTCGAACGCATGAAGGAGGCATTGACCAAAATGATGTCGAAGTCGCAGCTTATTCAGAAAATCGCTGAAGCGCACCCGAACAATATGTCGCGAAAAGACGTCAAAAACGTCATCGAGGCGCTCGCTTCAATTGGCTACAAGGAGCTCAAAAAATCAGGGACCTTCCTTGTGCCGGGATTCGCCAAATTCGTCGTAATCAAGAAGCCGGCAACAAAAGAGCGAGCCGGCATCAATCCGTTCACAAAAGAACCGACAATATTTAAGGCCAAACCCGCCCGAAAGATTGTCAGGGCCCGGCCGGTAAAGGCTGCCAAAGACGCGGTCGCATAACGTTCGTCGTTTGGATTCACGGCGACTATTCCCCGACCAGTCGTCGACGAATTGGCTGTCAGCGCGGCCGCTGATTTTCACGTCTATTGTGGGTCTTGATCTGATCAAATTCGGACGCGTGTCGTCCAAATTTGTCATTGGAGAGCCGCATCGCATCGAGAATTTCGCGTCGAGAATTTCGCGAAATGTTGCGATAGCCCATGATCCTCGGGTCGAAAATTTTATAGTTGGTCAAGCTGTCTGACCTAAGAGCTGCTCTGGTCGGAGGCTGCGAACAACCAATTAATATGTGCTTACCAAGATGTCCTGAAACGATTGCCGCCTATTATCGGGAGACAAAGCGTTGGAAGCTAAAAGGATGGCCGTCCGTTCACTTTTTCGGGAGCATCCACGTGGTACGAGCAGAAGGCCCGACCCTTGCCGAGCACTTTTCGACCCTCGCCGAGCGCTTTCGCGGCAAAGCCAGTATCGAGCAGAAGACGTCACACAAGACCGAATGCGAGCAACTGGCTACTTGCTACGCGCGACTAGCCGAGCAATTTAAATCCGCACCTAAGCAGGCTGTGGAGTTGCCGAAACCATGAACGAAAAACGGGGCGCTCATCGACGTCGCTTGTTGAAAGCCGGGTGTATCATCACCAGTGATAAAGCGCCAAAAATCCAATGCACGGTCAGAAATGCTACTGACACAGGTGCCGCACTACAGGTGTCAACCAGCTTCGGCATTCCCGGAAGCTTCGATGTCATTATTGACGGTGCTCGGCGTCGTTGCCAATCGCTGTGGAGAACCGACACAAAGATCGGTGTCGCGTTTGAACAGACGAAGGAACCCAGCGCGCCTTAGACCGGTGCGCCATATCCGCTTTACCTCCGAAAGCGGACATGTGCTGTGCACTAGCCCATGTCCGCTATGTGCCAATAGCGGACGTGCACAAAATAATGCGATGAAATTGAAAAGACCGCCAACGCGGCGGCCCTCCCCAGCCGCAAGGAGACTATCTAGGCCGCCATCATTTTCTCTCTGGGACGGCGGCGGCCGGCTTTGCACCGCTCTCGAGATCGCGTTGCATCTCTAGACAGGTCGCAAGCTCCGAGTAGGTTTGTGAGAACGTTTGCGTTTTAACGCATTTCACTCGATCTGCTGCCGGGAAAGTCGCCCAGTTTTTATTCAGTTGCTCGCGCGTGCGCTGTTCACTATCGAGACAACGTTGCAAGTTCACTTTAGAATCTTGCATATATCCGGCCTCTGCTGCGCCACGACAGCTCCCGGTTACGTCCCAACTTGGGACGCTGTCAGCCACGGCCGCGCTTTGACAAACCCCGACGCCGAGCGTGGAAAAGATCGCAATGGTAATCACTAATTGTCGGGACATGACTATCTCCTGGACGGCCTGTAACTTTTCTGCCCCTGCGC
This sequence comes from Pseudolabrys sp., assembly GCA_049674125.1. Classification (GTDB taxonomy): domain Bacteria; phylum Pseudomonadota; class Alphaproteobacteria; order Rhizobiales; family Xanthobacteraceae; genus Pseudolabrys. The sequence continues at coordinate 2,392 of JBATYN010000412.1, forward strand.
TACCTTAGCAGTCCGCTGGCAATTTGAGTCTCAAAAGCGCGGCACCCAGTGATGAGCCTGGTCTATTGCAATGGAAACCGTGTCGGGAGCTGAGAAATGAGGTCGCGAACTGTTCAGAGACTAGTTCGGCTGTGGGTGATTATCTCAGTGCTTTGGGTCATTGCGGTGGCTTGCGGGACGTACGAGAACCTCCCGGCCGCCGACGTCCCGCCAGGCGTTTCGCACGAACTAACCGGATGGCAGGTCATTAAAGTTGGGGCGGCCTTTGCCGTCGTCCCGCCCGCATTGCTCCTTATTGGAGCCGTCAGTGTGATTAGAAAGCTCCGATGAACATGACCGGATGATCACCCAACAGTCACAATGCCGCTTGCTGCCGGTGGGTTCTCAATTTTCTTAGCTTGTTCCAGGTACTCTTCACTCATGGCAGCAAGTAAACATTTGCTCCATGGGTTGAGCGCACTCGCAGCATGCTCGTTGTAATCGCGCGCTTTTGCGCGAAGTTCATCCGCTTCGGTCATGTGGCACCCACGGGCTGCTATTACCTCACTGCGGCAGCAATTCCGTCGGAAAGCTTTTCATACCACTGGGCACAGCTATGCTGATTCCGTTGGCGCGTGCCGCGTAGTAAAAATGATGTTTAGGGTCGATTGTCCTAGCTCCAGCGGCAACGACCTCAACAACGGTGGCGGTGAGTAAGGTGGCAACAACCACTAGGTACACTGCTTGGCGCATGGCGGCCTCCTTCTTCATTTTCAAACAATAAGGCCGATTGCGCGAGCGCGCTGTGACCCTCGTCACAAATTTCACCTTTTACAGTACCGACAGCCCGTGTACGGAGCGACTGACAAATGTCCGCTTCACCCCCGAAAGTGGACATCCATTGGGTCTTTATTCTTTTTGCGACCTCTGTATTGAGCCGACCATTTGGAGCGGTCGCGATGGCAGCGCGAATTCGTGGATCCCGTCTTGGTCAAGTTCATATAGGGGATCATAGCGATCGAGTGCCATGGAGCTTTCAACCAGTATCGACGTGCGATCATCAAGAATGAGCCAGTGACGCTCTTTGATGCGAATTGCGACGACGGCGTGCTGCTGGTGGGTTGATCTGATGTCAACAACGACGATCTTTAAAGCATCGGGCGCAAAGCCGGCCTCTCTCAGTACAGCGTACTTAAGCACCGCGTAATGTTTGCAGTCCCCTACGCTTCTCGCGAGGGCCGCAAGCGGTGATTTCCATTCGTTATCTGGATGAGCCGCGTCGAGCATTCGCATAGAGAAATTCGCGGCCCTATTGACGTGGCCAATCTGAGCCAGTGGTTCAAGTTGCTCGCCTTCTTTTACGAGCGCAACGAATTTAGCTGCTGCAGGTGAACAGGACTGGGCGTTAGTCCGACATCGAGTGATAATAGAGAGGTCCTCATTAATCTCCAGCAGCAGTTTCCGCCACGTTATGGCGAGCGGTGCTTCTGGTGTTGCAACAGTGGAAAGTCCGAATGGACCGTCAGTGTCCAATTGCGCGTGTGCTGTTGAAACGCAGCAAAAAACAATTACGACTAGCGGCAAATAAAAAGTCAGAGACCTTCGGACAATTTGGCGAGTGCTCAGCATGGCTCTTTGGCTCAACAGTTTCTGTGCGGTTAGCGGGGTCCGGCGATGGTCCGGGAGGAGCCAACCTTTAATGCAGGTAGGTATAGAAACCGCGGTGGAAAGCAGATGAATAATACGTTTTTTGGTCGAGCATGGACATTTTCTTATTCTTATCGCAGTGCGCCAGTTTAACCGCTTTTCCCACCCCCAGGTACCGTGTCCGCTTCTCAAAAGCAGACATGCGCACTGCACTAGGCGATGTCCGCTAAGTGTCATAAGCGGACTCATTCACCGCAGCAGGCAGCATCGCTATTCGATCACCTCGTCGGCAAGCAATTGCATTGAATTGGGGACGCTCAAACCGAGTGCCTTAGCGGTTTTCAGATTGATGACCAACTCGAATTTCGTGGACTGCATAACCGGCAGATTGGCAGGTTTTTCGCCCTTGAGAATCCGTCCGGTGTAGATTCCAGCTTGGCGATAAGCATCAGTCAGGTTGGTCCCGTAACTCATCAAGCCGCCGTCGGTGACGAAATCACGCACGGGATAAATCGCAGGGACTGCGTGGCGAGCCGCCAGTGCTGTGATTTGAACGCGCCGACTGACCAAAAACGGATCGGCACTTACGAGGAGAGCGCCGATCCGCTGCTGGACGATCGCTGCAAAGGCGGTATCGATGTCCTGGTCGGCGCCAACGTTCAAGACATGCAATTGCAAGCCGAGCGAGAGTGCCGCTTCCCGCGCATCTCTCGTAACAGAGCCGGAATTTGGATTGTTCGGGTTGGTAAACACGGCGGCGACGGCAACGCTGGGAGTAAGCTCGCGGATCAACCCCAGCCGTTTCGCGCCCAGGTCGCCGGTGAGGAAACTTATGCCCGTGACATTGCCGCCAGGCAGGTTGTCGCTGGCGACGAGACCTGCCTTAACCGGGTCAGTACCGATCGCAAAGACAATCGGAATCGTCGCGGTTGCTGTCTTGGCGGCGAGCACCGTAACGGGGCTGCCCGCTGCGAAGATCACATCCACGTTGGAACGAAGCAACCCAGCTGCCAGATCGGGAAGCCGCTCGTAGTGCCCCTCAGCCCAGCGTTGGGAGATGACAAGGTTGGTGCCCTCGATATAACCGAGGTCACGCAGACCCAACCGGAATCCCTCGACTTGGTTGGCGAAGCCGGACGCGGATCCAGCCCCCAGGATACTAACTTGAGCGACTTTGAACGGCTGCTGCGCCCGCGCTGCCAGCGGCCACGCAGCTGCACCGCCTAAAAGCGAAATGAACTCGCGCCGCCGCATGTTCGCTCCTTGGCTTCGGACGAAGCATCCTTACGGATCAAGCGCGCACTTTGATAGGGGCTAAACCAGTATCAAAGCCGTTGCCGCGGTGCACAGCCAATGTCCGCTTTGGGTCAAAAGCAGACACGTGCAGCGCACTAGGCGATGTCCGCTTTGTGCCAAGAGCGGACATCGATGCACGTACCACTTGTGTCGGTTAATGGCCTTATCCGGGTACTCGCCCCTTCACGGCGTTTGCGAATGATTCGTAGACGATACGTCCATCGGAAGTAGCAGGCAGGTGTTCGCGCAGTCGCACGCGGAGTTGCTCGCGCTCACCGGGCAACATGCCGGCAATCACTTTGCCCTGCGGCCCAACAGGTACAGTATTCGAATCCCAAAAATCATCGAAGTCGGCGTACGTCACAGGAATGCGGATGACGCACGTCTCGATAGCCTCCAGCCCGGCCATTTCGCAGAAGCCACGCATGGCTTCCAGTCGCGACGCTACCGGGTTGGGCCGCACCGGAAGCGTCGAGCCCAATGATTCTATCGCCGTGTAAATCGGCGTGGTCGGTGCTCCGCCGTTCAGAATATCCCACATGTAAGTGGCGACCCAGCCGCCGGGGCGTACCACGCGTGCCATTTCCGCGACCGCCTTCGCTGGGTCGAGCAGAAACGCAAGCACCAGCGCCATGATAGCCACATTGAAAGTGCCGTCGCCGAATGACAGTTTCTGCGCATCGCCGGTTAGAAATTTTGCCATCTTCGCGCCAGGCCGTGTCCGTGCGAAGGCGAGTTGCTCGTCGGAGGGATCAATCGCCATCACCGTGGCAGGGGCACAGCGAGCAATAATCTCCTCTGTGAAGGCGCCGTTGCCACAGCCGACATCGAGCCATCGAGAGCCCTTTGGAAGGTCAAGCCAGTCGAGAAACGTTTCACCGACAAGACGGCTCCAACGGCCCATCATTCGCTCATAGGCTTCTCCGTCAGTGAAAAGTTCAGCTTTGTCCATGTGGATCCGCCCGATGTCTCACAGGGTGACTTCGCGGCATTGTATGCGGAAACTTATTGCTTGGAAGATGCCCGGGGCTGCAACACCGATGTCCGCTTTGGGTCAAAAGCCGACAAGTGCAGCGCAAAACACCATGTCCGCTTTACCCTCAAAAGCGGACACGTGCAGTGCACTAGGCGATGTCCGCTTTGTGCCAATAGCGGATATTCCGCTACTCACTCA
>JBATYN010000413.1:0-1856 GCA_049674125.1 Pseudolabrys sp.
GTCCGACAGCGTCAGAGCGTATTCAAGAAACTGACGAGATCAACTTTCTGCTGGCGAGTGAGACCGATGCTAAACCGCTGGTCGTAGAACTCGACGACGTCGAGCAAGCTGGCAGCTGACCCATTGTGGAAGTACGGTGCGCGCGATGCGAGCCCGCGCAGGATCGGCCCTTTGAACCGGCCGATATCCTTGCACTTTCCGGTGATCGTGGCGCGACCAGGGTCGGTGACGGTGTAAACCTTGCCGGCGAGCGGACCGTCCTTGAGCTGGCAGGTGATCGTGAACACCGGCAAACCGGCGATGTCGAGCACCGGCGGCTTCTTGTCGCCAGCATCGGGGACGCCAATGTCCAACGGAGCCCTGACCGAGTGATGACCGATATTCGGCGCGTCGTGGCAGGTGCCGCAGGACCCCGCAATGCTTGGGGTATTGAGATCATCGTTAAGGCCAGAAACGCCGGTGATGTTGATTTTGGCTTTGTCTTTGGCGTTGTTGAATACCTCCTCACCGCGCGCGACGGACCGGCGATGCTCACTCACCATGTCGCGGTCATGATCACGGCGGCGCCAATCGTCGTTCGCGTTGATGGTTTTGAATAGCTCCTCATTGCCCCCCATTGACTGGCGGTCGTCATCATGGTCGTGGCGCGCTCCGGCATTGAGCCAAGGGCGGTACAGGTCGAAGATCTGTGAGGTGAACTGTATTCCCTTGGGATTAAGTCCGAGCGGATCATTGATGCCGATATAAAACTCTTGCAACGAAAGTGCGATAGGTCCGCCTTTGGCGTTGTCGTGGTTGAGGAACTTTGCTTTCTTGTCGAAAATCTGGGCAGTGAAAATGCCCTTTTGGAAGGCGACGATCTCAGCCAACTGCGCGTCTGTGGGTGAAGCGGCGGCCTGCGCATGGCCCAGAGTGGCATCGCGGGCCTGGCTTTTAAGATCGGAATCCAGACCATTCGTCGGACTAGATTCTCGGCCATCCCACATGACTGTGCTCAAGAAACTTAAATTGGTTGATGGCAATGGCCGGCGATAGGTTGAGACAATGCCTACCGCCAGGCCGGTCGCAGGATTGGTATTGCAGCCATTAGGGTCGTTGCCCTCCTTAACCTCGACCTTGAATTCCGCCGTGGTCGGAATTGAAAGGCCAATGCGGATCAAGCCCTTGTCTATGACCAATTTATAAGCGCGACGCTTTGCGCGAAGCGTTGAGACATCGTCGCTTGGGCAGGTTGCGCCGTCGACAAGCCGGAAGATCGGATCCGTACCGCGGCTTCTCTCGAACCGTTCGGCGACGTCACCAGGCGTTATTGTCCAGCCGCTCTGGGGCTGATGGCAGGTGAAGCAGGTTCTGCCGTTCGTTCCCATATCCTTGAAGAACGCATTGTTCGAAGTGATCGTGGCGCCGTTGGGCTGGAATGACGCAATCACACCGTTCGGATCCAGATCCACTCTGAAGCGGTCAATGATTTGCGGTGTCGGTTGCGCGCCGTGATCGGCGTCCCTGTACCGACGCATTTTTTGCATATGGTCGATCATGGCGGGCGCAAAATCCGGCATGCTTGTCGTCTCTGGCGCTTTTTGCGCTATGGCAATTTGCGATGCGCTGCCGACAGTGCAGGCAAAAGCAATTCCCAGAGCAAAATTCTTCGAAGTCCTGATGATGTGAGATGTGGAGAAAGCCTTAGAGCCTGCGTTCATGATGTCGTCCCTCCACAAAAGGTTGCGCGAATTTCAGCTCCGGCTATTTGAGTATGTGTGCAAACGAGCTGGCGGCGCGTCGCCTGAACGGATGGGAATTGAATGATTGTTAATCGGCCGTTCGATCGGACGACCAGCCGTCACCCCTTTCAGGGG
>JBATYN010000414.1:0-4546 GCA_049674125.1 Pseudolabrys sp.
CCAGTAGTGGTTCAGATCGAAAAGATAGGCCTTTCGGTAAGCCTCGTAGGCTTTGCGCAGCATTCTGTTGGTGGCCGCACTCCGGCGATCGGCAACGTTGTCCAATTTGTCCCACTCCAGCCGCCACAGCGTCTTCTCGTTGCGTCCCTCCAAGGTGAGCGCCTCGACACGTTGGTCAGCCGAGGCTTTCTCACTGTTTCGGACGCGAACAATAGCTTGGTTCGACGCCTCTAACAGTTCGGGCTTCTGCGTCTTTCGGTATAGCCGCTCGTAAATGTTCCCGAGGGCGAGATTAGCAGCGATATCATCGGGATCGTTGGCGCGGATTCGCTCCCAGGTTTCCTGCGCGCCCTCGTAGTCTGTCAGATCCCACTGCGCCTTTCCCACCAGCCGCAGCGCCGGCCACTGAAAACGTTGGCCGTCCAACTCTGACGCCAGCAGACGTAACCAGCCTGCGGATTTCGCTACACGGGCGCGCGCCACCTCCTCGGTGAAATCGGTTGGAATCGCCTTCACAGTCGCTGGATCGATTTCGTGCAGGGCGGGGAGCATCTTGAACACAGGACTATCAGTCTCACGGTCACTTACCAGGGTCGCTCTGATTGCAGACGCTAGGGCAGTGCGCGCGGCGGCCGCATCACCAATATTGTAAGGCACGTATCGGTCGGTCAGCACGTCGAATGGGGTCGTATCTAATACGGGGTCACCTTTGATCAGCACGGTGCGCCGCTTCCGCAGCGCGTGCCTGATGCCAAGCTCATAGAAAACGTTAGCGTTGTGTACGGTGATATCGCAAACGACCAGATCGGCCTCGATAATGAGGGAGAACATGTCTTCGCGGACATTGCCCGCGTCGATGATCTCGCCAGTTGTTCCGCCGCCGAGCCCGGCGTCCTTGAGCGCGGGAGCAATCAAGTGCTCGTGGACGTGCTCGAAATCAATCGCAGTACCGGAGGCATCTGCCTTCTTACCGAAGGGACGGATAACAAAAGCCCGCTGCATCTTTGTTCCCCCTGTCGGCATTTCATTTCAGGGCGGAAAAGTTTGTGCCTGTAGACTGTTGAGGGATCGCCGACAATGTCGAGATGGATTGCTGCTCGAATCCAGCGCACCAGGTTAAATCTCGAAATCTGGCGGTTGCGTCGCTTTCCGGACGCGGTGCTCCCTCCCAGACCAGTATCGCGATCAATCGGTGGGGCCCATCCGGCTGCGCCGTAAGGGCAAGCGTTTGCGCTTCGCGAACAATCGCCTCGTTTGCAGCAGCGTAGGCGGCGTCGCCGCCAGTAGCAGTGTCGAGCACGAGAAGATCGCCTGCCGCTGCCGTGGCCGCGACCTGTTGATCATATATAGGACCCCACTGGCCGGGACGGTCAACAACTGAGGTTTCCCGGAATCGTTCAGGCGCGAAGGGCAGCACGATGCGTCGCCGCAGGCCAAGCTGCTCGGCTTGCTCGAGAGCAACGAGATCAGCGCCGCAAGCGGCCGAGCAGACAAGCGCTACAGCATGCATTTTGCAGAGAGCTTCGCAAATGCGCGGTCCAACTTCTTGAACGTTCTCGAGGGGGAATCGCGGCACCTGTGCCCCCGGCAGATCAATCCTGCGTCCAGCAAGTGCGACTACAGCAGTGTCTACCTTCCTCATCTCTTACCTCGTTCCATTGCAGCAAATGAGTGGAGTGGCGACGGTCATTACCCGCGCTTTCACTTTGTTGGCGCACCAATCGGACAATTTCCAGGTCGCTCGCAGGGCGAGGGCGATGCGCGCGTGGTCGCACTCGCTTCAGCCGAAGCTGGACCTTCCGATCCATTTATGACGGCTGTCACGTGCCAGCGGTAGAACCTTTGCGGCGCCAGTCCCGGATCGGCAAAACTCGATGCCGCGATGCTGCCAACTGGAGCAAAGTTGCCGTCGGCGTCCGCGCGCGAGATACGATAAAGCGTGGCGCCGCTGACCGGCATCCAGGCGAGGACGGCCGCTCTGTCGGAGGTGTCTATGACGGCGAGTGCGCCCGGCACGTTGCCCGGCGTCGCCGCAGTAGTGGCGGGCCGATATCCTGCGGTCAGCGCGTCGAGCATCGCCTTGATAACTTTGATCTGTCTACCTGATTTGGTGATGTAGCTGTCGTCACCGCTCACGTAGCCCCACCAGTCCCAGCAGGCCAAAGGATTGTAAGGCTGCCAGGGCGGCAGCCAAAACCATCGCGCCGCGGTCTGCGGATAAAGTACGATGACTCTGTTGGTATCGGCCCAGTCATTGAAGCCTGCCCCGTCCACCAATAGTCGACCGATTGCATCGGCGTTCTGTCGGCATCCGTGCAGGACAACATGCACGCGACAAGGTGGGCCTGTTGAGACTTCACAATCCTTCGGCACAAAGACATAGCCGTTTCGCGCAAGGCTCAAGGCGCCGAGGGTATCCGGTTCTGCGTAGCGCGTCTGGTCGAAGCTCTTGACGGTCCCTGAGAGAGCGTCGGGATTGGCTGGTGCGTTGAGGGCACCATAGATGTGTTGCAGGATAACACCAGCTTGGTCATAGCTTCCGCAACGGTCAATGAACGGGGACCTGCTGATAGAACAGTCGTTGAGATTGACCGTGCGCGGCGTATCGGTGACGATGAATGCATGCCCGGCGCCGAGCGTTTTCTGGTAGAATAGGTGACCGCTCCCACCCCGGCCGAGGTAATGTTCGTAGAACTCGGCTGCGGCGTCAGTTACCCCGCGCCTCACTGTGTCGTCGTTGTATCCGTGAAATAGGTAAATCTGCTGACCTCTCAGATTGTCGGTCGAATCAATTTCTTCAGCTTGCGCCTTTCGGTCGGCCATCTCGATAGACACGCGCGGAGACGGCGGCGGCCCCTTCATGCAGGCCCCCGTCGCGGTAACGGAGCTGGTTTGAGCACAATAGTACGGACCGCCAGAAATCACGCCCACGCCTTTGATGATCGACGACCATGCAGTGCCGAATTGCACCGCCATGAAGGCGCCTGATGATAGGCCCGAAATCGAGCTTTCGGTGATGGCCGCGTTCAGCGCAGGCAGTGCGTCGAGGTCGGCACTAATGGCGGGGTTGGCGACCAATGCCGCAGCCAAAACAAGGTAACCCAACGGTCTCTGAAACGTCGGCTGGATCGCCATTCCACAGGTCGCGCCGCGAGTTATCACCGCACAACCTTAGTGCATTTACTGACTGCAATCTTTTCGATTTCGCGTGCGATCAATCTTGGAGGTTCTCGTTTGAGGCTGGCAGGTATTAAAACACCTATAGGCGTTCGATTGGTCATAATGGAACGTTTATGATCAACGTACCGCAAGTGGTTGGATGGCAACCATTTGCAAGCCAGCTAGATGCAGGTTTGGTATACTTCCGATCGTGCAAGCAGATGACGTTGCCATCGCGACGAAGGTTGACTGAAAAGTCCTCGCTTCCCGGATTGAATCCTTGTCACGCGCAGAAACTGAAAGTTTAACGCAGTGCCAGGAGGGAATCATGAAGTTGTCGCTACTCGGCAGGGCCAGTTACCTTGACCGCACTACAGGCGGTCCTTGCCCTCCGGTGGGAACTACGTTGTTTCAGCCAATCGCATTCGTGAAGCGATCGGTGAACAAAAACTCCTGCGGGTGGGTGATCGCCGTCGGGTCGCTGATATGTTTGTTTTTGATTGCCGGTCCGGCTGCAGCCGATCCCTATAAATGGTGCGCTGCCTACCGGAACGGCAGCAATAATTGCGGTTTCACCACCATTGAGCAATGCCGAGCAACGGTCAGCGGAGTAGGTGGCACCTGCGAGCCAAACCAGTTCTACACCGGCCCTGACAAAACGTCCGCCCAGCGTTCACAGAAGCAAGCTCAGCGCAGACCGCCTGTAGAGTATCGTGCTCGCGCTCAAGAGCGTCGGGCTAAAGAAAGTCCGGCTCCGGAGCGCAGTGTTCCAGCAGATCGTTTCCAATAATGCGGTCCCATTCAGCTGGATGGTAGGCTGCGGGATCTGCCTCCGCTGTCTCACTCACTATGGGTGAGCCATTTAAAACTGGCTCACGGCGGCGACGAACTATCATTCCCCAAAATTGTTGGGCGTCGGCGGTGCTCCTGCCGTCAGCGGTGTGGTTTGTGGCGCGCTAGCGACGGGCTCGGACGGCTTCGCTTTGGGCGACGAATCTTTTGCGACTTTTGAGTCATCCCTCTTCGGTTTCTCAATTCTGGCTTTGGCGTTCTTTTTTTTGGAATCACGTTCCGTGGCGCTTTGGCTTCGCTCGTATTGTTCGCTTTGCTGGCTTTTTTGCCTTCCATACGAATCGTTTAGCAGAACACCGCCAATCCCTCCTGCAATCCCGCCGACGCCAATGCCGAATCGCACCTGGGCCTTTGCAGTGTGAGAAGCGGGCCCGCAAGTGAGCGTGACCACGAACACCACTACCATTCCAAAAACGAACCGTGTCGCCAATGAATGGATCTGATGATGAAACGCGAACATCGTTCGCACCTGCGGCTTTTGGCTTTCACTTAAATCGATCCGGACTATACGCCAACTAAGTGGCCCCTTGTACGT
>JBATYN010000415.1:0-3487 GCA_049674125.1 Pseudolabrys sp.
CTCGAGCCGCGGACCGTCCAGTTCAGCCATTCTTCTTCTTCCTTTTCCTTCGCTTCTTGCCGGCCATCTCTTTCGGCCGGCCATTCGGCTGAACCGGCACCACGTCGCGTTTCTTCACAGCATGATAATAAGCCCAGAGCAAATGCGCCGCCACGCCGCGCCAGGGGCGCCAGGCCTCGGCCATCTTGGTCAGCGCCTTGGCGTCGGGGCGTTTGCGCAAGCCGAAAGCGATGCGCGCAGATTCCTGAACGGCGAGATCGCCGGACGGAAATGCATCGGCGTTGCCGAGGCAAAAGAGCAAATAGATATCCGCAGTCCACGGCCCGACGCCGTGCAGCGCAGTCAGTGCCGCATGAGCCTGATCGGCGTCCATATTGCCGACGGCCGTGAGATCGATGCGGCCTTTGGCAACCGCCTTTGCAATTTCCCGGATCGACTTGATCTTGGGTGCGGAGAGGCCAAGCCGCTTGAGCTTGTCGGTGCGCGCTCGCCTAACAGAGTCGTGATGAAACGGATCGAACGCGGCAAACACGCGATCGCGAATCGCGGCTGCGCTCGCGGTCGAAAGCTGCTGGCCGCAAACGATAGCGCACAGGCCGGGAAACCCGGCCTCGCGCCGGCGCAGGCTAAAGGCGCCCGCCTTGTCTGCGACGGGCTTAAGTCGCGGATCAGCAAGCAACAGCTGCGCGAGTCCCGCCTGCAAATCGTCTTGGGTGTGAAGGAAATGGGTCATGCGCTATCCGTTTAGCAAGCAAGACGGTAAATAGAAAAGCCATGCTACCCGTTTTCCGGTTTGCGCCATCGCCGAACGGTTATCTGCATCTTGGTCACGCGCTGTCGGCGCTGCTCAATGCTGATATGGCGCGTACAAAACGCGGGCGGCTCTTGTTGCGCATCGAGGACATCGATGCCGTCCGCTGCCGGCCGGAATATGAAACGGCGATCTATGAGGATCTGGCGTGGCTCGGGATTGAAGGAGAAAAACCTGTATGGCGCCAGTCCGAACACTCCAACGACTACCGTGCGGCCCTCATCCAACTCGAGTCCATGGGATTGATCTATCCGAGCTTCGAAAGCCGCGCCGAGATTGCGCGTCTGGTGACCGCACGCGAAGCGCATGGACCCTGGCCGCGCGATCCTGACGGCGTGCCGCTTTATCCCGGCGATGCGAAGAACATGCCTGGCACCGAGCGGAAGCGACACGTGGATGCGGGTGAGCCTTACGCGTTGCGGCTCGACATGTGCGCCGCGCTTGCGCGTGTCGGCTCATTGAGTTGGGTTGAAACGGGCGCGGGCCCCGCCGGCGAAACCGGTGTCGTTGCTGCCGACCCCGCGGCCTGGGGCGATGTGATCCTCGCGCGAAAGGAAACGCCCACGAGCTATCACCTTGCGGTGGCGATCGACGACGCGGCACAGGGCATCACGGACATCGTGCGCGGATGCGACCTGTTCTACGCGACCGCCGTGCATCGGCTGCTCCAGACGCTGCTCGGCCTGCCGCAGCCTTGTTACCACCATCACCGTCTCGTCCTTGATGCCGAGGGCAAGAAGCTCTCGAAATCGACACGGGCAACCGGCTTGCGCGAACTGCGCGCGGGCGGGGCATCGCCCGCCGACATCCGCCAGCTGGTCGGGCTCGATTGATCGCCCCTTCCGTGCCATTGTCCGGGCCGGGGTTAAGGGAATGGCGAAACGCAAGCGCAGGAAAAAGGCCGGTGGACGGCGGCGCTTGCGCGCGCGCGGAGCGGCTGCATCTGGCGGAAATGCCGCATTGCGCGCCATCGAAGCCTCACTCGCCGGTATCGCTCATGACATCCGCACGCCGCTCACCGGCATCGTGGCGCTCGCCGAGTTGCTTGCTTCGTCGGACCTCGGCGCACGTGAGCGCGAATGGGCAAACGCAGTCAAAAGCGGCGCTGACCACCTTGCTGCGCTCGCCACGCTGATTGTCGATGCGGCCAAGGCGGACGCCAGCGGTCTCGTACTCCGCAACGAGCCATTCTCGCCGCGCGTGCTCGCGGAGGCCGTCGGCGCAGCTCTTGCTGCGCGCGCGAATAACAAGGCGATTACGGCCGACATTAATGTTGCGAGCGATTTGCCCGGCCTGGTCTCCGGGGACGTTTTGCGGCTGCGCGCCGCATTGGAAAACCTTGCGGACAACGCCGTCAAATTTACCCCGGAAGGCGCCGTCACATTTGCCGTGAGCGCCGAGGCTGCCGCGCGCAAACGGGTGCGGCTGGTTTTCACGCTCACCGACAGCGGCATTGGTATGAGCAAGGCGGAACTGAAGCTCTTGTTTCGTCCGTTTGCGCAAGCGAGTGTCGAAATTGCCAGGCGCTACGGTGGCGCAGGCCTCGGCCTGTCCTTCGTCAAGCGGATTGCCCGCGCGATGGGCGGCGATCTCACGGTCACCAGCAAACCGGGTGTCGGCTCAACATTCAGGCTGACGGTGCTGGCCGGAGGTGTCGATGCCCAACCTGGGACGAATCAAACGGACTTACGCCCGCCGTCCGCTCGGCCGTTGTCGATTCTTTGCGCTGAGGACAATCCGTATGGCCGCGTCGTCATGAACACGATCTTGCGAGAGCTCGGCCATCGCGTCGATTTTGTTGAGACCGGCGAGGCGGCCGTCGAGGCGGCTGCGCGCGGCGGCTATGAGGTCGTGCTGATGGATATCACGCTTCCGGGCCTCGACGGCATCGAGGCCACGCGGCGGATCCGGGCGCTGCCGGGCAAGGCTGGGCAGGTGCCGGTGATCGGCATTTCCGGCCACGGTGAAAGCGGCGATGAGCAGGCGGCAAATGCGTCAGGAATGAATTTCTATTTCGTGAAGCCGGTCAGCCCAGGAAAGCTCGCACAAATGCTGGCGAGCCTTACGGTTTAAACGTTACTTGTTCCGCTGGCGCGTTCGACGATGCGGACGACGTCGGACATGATACGGTTCAATTCAAAATCCTTGGGCGTGTAAACGGCTGCGACTCCGGCCCTCTCGAGTTCCGCGGCATCCTCCGGCGGAATAATGCCGCCGACGATCACCGGCACATCAAGCCCGGCTCGCTTCATGCGGCCAACAACATCTTCGACCAGTGGCAAGTGACTTCCCGAAAGCACCGACAGTCCGACCACATGAGCCTTTTGCTTGCGAGCGGCCTCGACGATCTCTTCGGGCGTCAGCCGGATTCCCTCGTAGACCACCTGCATCCCGGCATCCCGGGCGCGCACAGCGATTTGCTCGGCGCCGTTAGAATGGCCGTCGAGCCCGGGTTTGCCGACCAGGAAGGTGAGGCGGCGCCCCAGCTTGCGCGAGACGCGGTCGACGTCGGCGCGAATGTCGTCGAGGCCGGTCACGTCGTTGCGCATGGCGCGGCCGACGCCGGTCGGCGCGCGGTATTCGCCGAAGGCCTCGCGCAATGTCCAGCCCCACTCGCCGGTGGTCACGCCGGCTTTCGCGCATTCGATCGACGCCGGCATAATGTTGCCGCTGGTG
>JBATYN010000416.1:0-15242 GCA_049674125.1 Pseudolabrys sp.
TCGTGCGTCCGGCCGACAAGCCATTGCTGGCGACCGGCGGCGTGGTCGGCCTCAAGGGCAACCTCGCGCCTGAAGGCGCCATCGTCAAAGTCGCCGGCATGAAGAAGCTGAAATTCTCCGGCCCGGCGCGCTGCTTCGACGGCGAGGAAGCCTGCTTCGATGCGGTCAAGTATCGCAAATACAAAGACGGCGAAGTGCTGGTGATCCGCTACGAAGGACCGCGTGGCGGCCCCGGCATGCGCGAAATGCTGTCGACGACGGCCGCACTCTACGGTCAGGGTGCTGGTGAAAAAGTGGCGTTGATCACCGACGGACGTTTCTCGGGTGCAACCCGCGGCTTCTGCGTCGGCCATGTTGGGCCGGAAGCGGCGGTTGGTGGCCCAATCGGCCTGATCCGCGACGGCGACATTATCGAAATCGACGCGGTGAAGGGCACCCTCGACGTGAAACTTTCCGCTGAAGAGCTCGCCAAGCGCAAGAGCCAGTGGAAAGCACGCGAGAGTGAATCCGGATCCGGTTATTTGTGGAAATATGCCCAGCAGGTTGGCCCCGCTGTCAAAGGCGCTGTGACCCATCCGGGCGGCGCGGGTGAGAAAGAGTGTTATGCGGACACTTGAGACCCTGTTGCGCGTGTTGTTGATCGGCGCCGGCCTGTTGGCCGCGGCACCTGCGTTTGCGCTCGACGGCAGCAAGACTGACGGCAGCATGGGTCCGCCGCCGATGACGCCCATGGAAGCCTTCCGTTCCGGTGCGCATTGGCTCAAGGCCGGCGATACCGTCAAGGCGGTCAACTCACTTGAATACGCCGCCGAGAAAGGCCATGCGCTCGCGCAATGGAAGCTTGGACGTATGTACGCCGAAGGGGACGGTGTTGCGCAAAACAATCTCAAGGCGTTCGAATATTTCCGCAGCATTGCGGACAGTCATGCCGACGATAATCCCGATACGCCGCAGGCGCGGTTTGTTGCCAACGCTTTCGTTGCGCTTGGCCATTATTATCTCGAGGGCATTCCGAAGACCGACGTCAAGCCGGATCCGGCACGCGCGCGCGAAATGTTCGCTTACGCTGCTTCGTATTTCCGCGATCCCGACGCGCAATATTATCTGGCGCGGCTCTATCTCAACGGCAACGGTGCACCTCATGATCCGCGCCAGGCTGCGCGCTGGTTCGGTCTGTCTGCACAGAAGGGGCAGTGCGAGGCGCAGGCGATGCTTGGGGCGATGCTGTTCGAGGGCGATCACGTTCCGCGCCAGGCTGCGCGCGGCTTGATGTGGCTTGCGCTTGCCAAGGACAGCGCGCGCGTCGATCAGGCGTGGATCACCAAGCTGTACGACAGCGCCATGCAGCAGGCGAGCGAAGACGAGCGCGCGCTTGCGGCAGTTTATCTCCGCCAGTGGCTCGAGACGAGGAGGGAGTGAATCAGGGGGTATCGATTGCGAAGAACTTTCTTGTCATGGCCGGGGCTTATCCCGGCCATCCACGTCTTTGGCGCCCGGCTTTTAAGACGTGGATGCCCGGCACAGCGCCGGGCATGACGAATGACGATCACCGCGCCTCGATATCCAGATCGACATAAACCGGAACATGATCAGACGGTTTGTCCCAGCCGCGCACGTGGCGATCGATCCCGGCGTCGATTATGCGGTCGGCGGCTTGCGGCGACAGCAGCAGGTGATCGATACGGATGCCGTCATCCTTGGGCCAGGCGCCGGCCTGATAATCCCAAAATGTGTACAGGTCTGATGCGTCACTTGTAGCGCGTATAGCGTCAGTGAGCCCGAGATTGATCAGCGTGCGGAACTTCTCGCGCGTTGGGGGCAGGAAGAGCGCGTCGTTTTTCCAGGCTTCGGGCCGGCGGGCGTCAGCAACGGTCGGAATGACGTTGTAGTCCCCGGCCAGCAGCATCGGTTCTTCTAGTTTAAGTCGTTCACGTGAGAAATTAATGAGCCTGCTCATCCAATTGAGTTTGTACGCGTATTTATCGGTGTCGGGCGGATTGCCGTTGGGCAAATAAAGGCTGACCACGCGCAGCACGCCGGTTTTGGTGGACACGAGCGCTTCCAGAAAGCGCGCCTGCACGTCGGCCTCGTCGCCGATCAAACCGGGCGCGACTTCGTCGAATGGAAGTTTGGAAAGCAGCGCTACGCCGTTAAAGGTCTTCTGGCCATGCACCGCGACGTTGTAGCCCAGCGCTTCCAGGGGCTCTCGCGGGAAGACATCGTCCGTGCATTTGATTTCCTGCAAGCAAACGATGTCCGGTTGCTGCTCCTTAAGCCACGCCTGCAGGTTGTCCATGCGCTGGCGGATCGAGTTGACGTTCCAGGTTGCAATTCGCATGGTTTTAACGTCCGGACGAGGCGAATAAGGCCGTATTCACTGTGTTTATCTGCGAGCGCAGGTATATGCACGGGTAAACGTTTATATGCTAGGAAAGCCGTCAACGCGGCCCCAAACTGGTGTGAGAAACAAGCCATTCCGCGGATAAGGGAGCGTCCGGGCAGGCGCACATGAGTCCGGACCTGAAATTGCCGATGCTCAAGCGAAAATGGCTCATTGGGGGGGCGGTGCTCGCCCTGATCGGGATCGTTGTGCTTGTGCGCGGTCTATGGACCACAGACGGCGCCGCCGCCCGCTCGCAGGCGCAAAGGACGGTCCCGGTCGAGACCGCCACCGCCGAGCGCAAGACCATGCCGGTGCGCCTCACCGCCCTCGGCAATGTCACCCCGATTGCCAGCGTTGCCATCAAGACGCAGGTCGATACCACGATTACCGGCGTCCACTTCCGCGATGGCGCCTCCGTTGAAAAGGGCGACTTGCTGTTCACGCTTGATTGCCGGCAAATCGAGGCCGATATGAAGCGCGTTCAGGCGGTGATTGACGGCGCGCAGGCATCGCTCGAGCAAGCGCAGAGGGATGTCGAACGTTACACCGATCTTGCGGCGCGGAATGCGACGCCGATCGTCACGCTCAACAACTCGCAGACCGCGGTCAACATCTCGCGCGCGACGGCAGAGTCGAATCGCGCACAGCTTGAAAACCTGAAGGTCCAGCTCAGCTTCTGTTCAATTCGTGCACCGATTTCCGGCCGCATCAGCATGGCCAACGTCAAAATCGGAAATTTCGTGCGTCAGGCCGACACCGCAGCAATGGCGACAATCAACCAGATGGTCCCGGTCTACGTGACTTTCACCGTGCCCCAGAAAAATCTGCCCGACATCCGCAAGGCGATCGCCGCCGAGACTGCTTCGGTGGAGGCGATCGTGCCGGGCGACCAGAAGCGCGCGAACGGCCAGGTCACGATGATCGAGAATACCGTCGATCCGGCGACCGGCATGGCGACCGTGCGCGCGACCATGCCGAACAAGGATGAAGTCCTCTGGCCCGGCACGTTGGTTAACACCGATATGACCTTGCGAAATGAAGAGGGCGTCGTTGTACCCTCGAACGCAGTGCAGGTAAGCCAAACCGGCACTTTTGTTTTCGTCATCAAAGACGGCGCTGCTCAGGTCCAGCAAGTCCAGGTCGAGCGCCAGATCGGAACAGAAAGCGTGATTGCTTCGGGCCTCAACGGCGGCGAGACAGTCGTTACTGAAGGGCAGTTGCTTTTGTCGAGTGGCACGCGCGTCAACGTGCGCCCGCCCAAGGTCGCCGGCAGCTGACCCATGAACATCTCGGAAACTTGTATCCGCCGCCCGGTCCTGACGACGCTGATGACGGCGTCGCTGATCGTGTTCGGCGTCTTCGCCTATCGGCTGCTACCGGTGGCGGCTCTGCCGGCGGTGGATTTCCCGACCATTCAAATCACAGCGCAATTTCCTGGCGCCAGTCCTGAAACGATGGCGTCTTCGGTCGCATCGCCGATCGAACGTCAGCTGTCGACGATCTCCGGCATCTCGTCGATGAATTCGTCGTCTTCGCTCGGACTGGCGCAGATCACCATCCAGTTCGATCTCGGCCGCAATATCGACGGTGCTGCACTCGACGTGCAAACGGCGCTTGCAACTGCGGCCCGCTTGTTGCCGATCGAAATGACCATACCGCCCTCATTCCGCAAAGTGAATCCGGGCGACTTCCCAGTGCTCTATGTCAGCCTGCGGTCTGACACCGTGCCGCTGTCGACCGTCGACGAGTACGCGGAAACGGTCCTGGCGCCGCAAATCTCGCAACTCCCGGGCGTCGCTCAGGTGCTCGTTTACGGCGCGCAGAAATTCGCCGTCCGTGTCCAGGTCAACCCGGTTGAGGCGGCGTCCCGCAATATCGCGCTAGAAGATGTACGCAATGTCGTAGCCAAGGCCAATTCGAGCACGCCTGTAGGGGTCCTGACCGGCCCGAAGCAAAGTGTGACCCTGGCTGCCACCAGCGCGATGCCGCATGCAGCCGACTATCGTGACGTTGTTGTGGCCTACCGCAACGGGGCTCCGATCAAATTGAGCCAGATTGCACGCGTGGTCGACAGCGTCGAGAACGACAAGGTTGCGACCTGGTTCAACGATGCGCGCGCGATTGTGCTGGCGATCCAGCGGCAGCCGGATGCCAACACCGTGCAGGTCGTCGACCTGGTGCGCCAAAGCCTGCCGGCCATGCGTGCACAGGTGCCGCCATCGATCCAGATGGAACCCTTGTTCGATCGGTCGCTCTCGATTCGTGCGGCGGTGACCGACGTGCAGGAGACGCTGGCGATCGCGATTACGCTTGTGATCATGGTGATCTTCTTGTTTCTGCGCAAAGTATCCGCGACCATTATCCCGGCGCTCGCGGTGCCAGTGTCGCTGGTCGGCACTTTCTCGGCGATGTATGCGTTCGGATTCTCCATCAACAATATGACGCTGCTCGCGCTCACGCTGTCTGTCGGCTTCGTTGTCGACGACGCCATCGTGATGCTGGAAAACATCGTGCGTCACGTTGAGGGCGGCATGCGCCCGTTTGAGGCTGCATTGAAAGGTTCGCGTGAGATTGGTTTCACCATCGTGTCGATCACCTTCTCGTTGATCGCGGTGTTCATCCCGGTGTTGTTAATGGGCGGCATGGTCGGCCGCGTCTTCCGCGAATTTGCAGTGTCGATCGCGGTGGCGATCATCGTCTCGGGCTTCGTGTCGCTAACGCTGACGCCCATGCTGTGCGCACGCGTGCTTGGCAGCCATCACGAGGGTGCCGAAAAGAAGCAATTCTTCTTGCTGCGCATTTTTGAGCAGCTCTTCGAGGGCATGCTCTACACCTATCAATGGACGCTTGACCGCGTACTCGCGTTCAAATCGATCGTACTGATGATCACGATCGGCACCTTTTTCGTTACCATCGCTCTATATGTCGTTGTGCCCAAGGGATTCTTTCCGACCGAAGATACCGGCTACATCATCGGCATTACCGAAGGTGCGACCGACATATCGTTCCCGGCAATCTCCCAGCTTCAGCGCAAAGTCGCCGCGATCGTGCGTGCCGATCCGGCGGTGGATTATGTGAATTCGACGGCCGGCGCGGGCGGCCCTAACTCGGCCGGCAACAGTGGACGCATGTTGGTGGCGCTGAAACCGCGCGATCAGCGTGATAGCCAGCAGACCATTTTGGCGCGTCTACGCCGTACTGCGAATGTCGTGCCGGGCCTTGCGATTTATTTCCAGCCGATTCAAAACATCAACCTCGGCGGCAAGCTAGCCAAAAGCCAATATCAGTACACGCTGCAATCCAATGACACGGCGACGCTTTATCGATTGACGCCGGAACTGCGCGAAAAAATTTCGAAGATTAACGGTTTGCTTGACGTTACAACCGATCTCTACGTCACCAATCCGCAGGTGACGATCGATGTCGATCGCGAAAAGTCGGCCGTCTACGGGCTGACTGTCGACCAAGTGCGCCAAGAGCTCTACAACTCGTTCGGCGTGCGGCAAGTCGCCACTATCTACAGCCCGGTGAACTATTATCAGGTCATTCTCGAGACCCAGCCGGAGTTTCAGGTCGGTCCTGATGATCTTGCGCGCGTCTATCTGAAGACATCAAGCGGCACGACGGTGCCGCTCTCGGCTGTCACGCGCTTCGAACGCACCGTCGGTCCGCTGCAGGTCAATCACCAGGGCCAACAGCCGGCGGTGACAATCTCATTCAACCTTGCGCCCGGCTTCTCGCTCGGTCAGGCGGTGGACGCGATTCAAAACCTCGAACGTGAGGAGCGTCTGCCGGCGACTATTACCACTGGCTTCCAGGGCACGGCGCAAGTGTTCCAGGATTCATTGCGCGGGCAGGGCATCCTGATCCTGGCCGCCATCTTTGCCGCATACGTTGTCCTCGGCATTCTGTACGAAAGCTTTATTCACCCGATCACGATTATTTCGGGCCTGCCATCGGCCGGCATTGGCGCGATTTTGACGCTAATGCTGTTCCGCATGGATCTGTCGGTGATCGCCATGATCGGCATCGTGATGCTGGTGGGCATCGTGAAGAAGAACGCGATCATGATGATCGACTTCGCAATTGAGCGCCGGCGTGTGGGTCTCTCGGCAGAAGCTGCGATCCGCGAAGCGGCGCTATTGCGGTTCCGCCCGATCATGATGACGACCTTTGCCGCGATCTTCGGCACACTGCCGATCGCGCTCGGTACCGGCGCCGGTGCCGAATTGCGGCAGCCGCTCGGCGTTGCAGTGGTCGGCGGCCTTGTGTTATCGCAACTGCTGACGCTCTACATCACGCCCGTGATCTATCTCTACCTCGATCGCTTCGACCGGCTGATCAAGCGCCGGCTCGAGCCGCAGCTTGCGGAAGTTGCAGAAGCGCCGCCGGCCGTAGCAGCGGAATAAATATCAAAGCGTGAAGCTGGTGCCACAGCCGCAAGAGGCTTTCGCTTGCGGGTTTTTCACCTTGAATGACGCGCCGATCAGATCGTCAACGAAATCAATTTCCGAACCCGCCATATAATTCACCGAAACGGGATCGATCAGCACAACGGCGCCGTCGCGGTTGATCACGAGGTCGCCGTCAGCCTTCGCGCGTTCCATATCGAATTTGTATTGAAAGCCGGAACAGCCGCCGCCTTCGACGCTGACACGAAGCATCGTGCCCGCCGGCTCCCTTTTGAGGATTTCGCCGATTCGCTTTGCTGCCCGTTCGCTGACCGTGACGCTCGCGCTCATTGTCCGCCTTTTGAAGCCCATCCTATTGGCAGATGGCCCAACGGATAGTTAAGTGCGCGCACTGGTAACGTCAATGCGAGCCAGATATGGCGGCTGAAACAGGACACGAACGGGCGATTTATGCCTCCGATCCGGCTCAAAGCCGGGGTCGTCGCTATACGGAGGCAGTTAGCCCCACCCGCAATGCGTTTCGCCGCGACTGCGACAGGATCATCCATTCGGCTGCGTTTCGGAGGTTGGCCCACAAGACACAGGTGTTCGTCTATCACGAAGGCGATCACTACAGGACACGGCTCACCCATACGCTCGAAGTCGCACAGATCGCGCGATCGCTTGCGCGTGCGCTAGGATTGGATGAAGACCTCGCTGAAGCGCTGGCGCTTGCACATGATCTTGGACACCCGCCGTTCGGGCATGCCGGCGAGCGTGCGCTCGACGAATGTCTCACGAGCTACGGCGGTTTCGATCACAATGCGCAAGCTTTGCGTATCGTGACGGATCTTGAGCGCCGTTACGCCGCGTTCGATGGACTGAACCTGAGTTGGGAAACGCTCGAAGGCTTGGTCAAACACAATGGTCCGCTGGTCGATCGAGCAGGCGTTGCCATCGGGCGCTATGTGAGACATGGCGCTCCAGCGCCCATCGTGGCGTATTCGAAGGTTCAGGATTTGGAATTGTGGACGTATGCGAGCGCAGAGGCACAGGTCGCCGCTCTTTCCGATGACATCGCTTACGATGCCCACGACATCGACGATGGGTTGCGCGCGGATCTTTTTTCGCTCGGCGACATTGCGGCTGTGCCATTGATTGGCAGCAACCGGAGTGCGATTGATGCGCAATATCCAGGCTTGGAATCTGGCCGCCGTGTGCACGAAACGGTACGCGCGCTCATCACGCGCATGATCGAAGACGTGATCTCGGAGACGGGCCGTCGCGTGGCGATGCTCAAGCCGCGTTCGGCAGCGGAGGTGCGACAGGCGCCGCGGCCGGTCGTCGGATTTTCGCCTGCGATGGAAAAATCCGACCGCGACATTAAGGGCTTTCTCTATCCGCGCATGTATCGCCACGAACGTGTGATGCGCGTGATGGCCGATGCGGAGCGCGTGGTGCGCGACCTCTTCGGGCATTTTATAGCAACGCCTGACGATCTGCCGGCTGAATGGGGAGAGGGGATCGCGACAACCGATGGTGCCGCGCGCGCGCGCCGCATCGGCGACTATATTGCGGGAATGACAGACAGATATGCGCTCATTGAACACGAAAAGTATTTTAAGCCGACGCCGGAGTTGCGGTGAATACAGACGTGCCAAAAAGAAAGCGCGGGCGACCGTAGATTTGTCGCCCGCGCGAAAGCACGATCATTGGTTATTTAGAATATACCGCCGACCCAATCGATGGCGGCTTCGGCGTCGTTAGCGATCTGTTTGACCATGTCTTCCGTTGCCTTGATCGGATGCCCCTCGAGGGTTCCGATGGCGACCGCAGTGCTGCTCATACCATAGGCAATAACCGCAATCGTGGGGGCGGCGGCGAAGGTAGCGGTGGCGTTGCCTGCAGCTTTGCCGGCATTCTTTAGGTCATCTCCTAACATGCCGGACATACTGGGCGGGCCGTTGGGCGTGCCTTTCGAGGGCTCGCTTGCCACTCTGGGATTGATGGCAAACGTGACCTCGCCGGTGTTTGGATTGCGATGAACTTCAATATTGCTTCCGGCTACAACGGATGGGGCACCGGACAAAGTCAGCGACCCGCCAGGCATGGTCACTGAGTTCGTGCCATTCGTCACAGTGACCATTCCCGGACTGTTGGATGTGACGGTCAGGGTCTTGCCATTGCCGATCGCTGAAGTGGTCACGCCATTGGATATCGTTGCCATGCCATTGCCATAGCTCACGCCCTTTACGTTTGTGGGCTGGCCGCTGATCACGAAACCTGGTTTAACGGTTTGGGTTGGAGACGGATTTTTGCCGGCGGTGGGACCACCAGGCTGCGTAGGATTCACGGTGTTTGTGGCGCTGCCGCCACAGCGCTTGCCGTCAGAGGTGATGTAGCGACACTCTTCCTTCCGTTTCTTATCGGCGTGTCGATCTGTGTTCTTATTGAATTGGTTTCTTGCCGCTCCATTCATCGCATGATTGAGATTCACCGAATGAATTTCGTTGGTGCCATGATGGTCGCCCTTTGCGTTGGCGATATTCACCGTGGTCATAAGACCCACACCCGCTACAAGCGCGGTCGTCACGCACGCTAATCTGGAGATCGTTGTCAGTTTGCTCATCGCTTCGCTCCATTGTTGGCGACAGATGCGGCCGCTGTTTCGCAATATTTACGACCGCGCCGATGAACTCATGCTGAACTGGAAAGCAATCTGATTGACAGATTCGATGACGCCTATCATCCGAACGGATGATAGGCGGAGCATGATGCGATTGCCTCAAATTGGTTTGTAGAATGCGAAGAAAGAAGTCGTGCGTGATGTTTACGGCGTGCCGCGTTGGACACGGATGACAGGCCAGTTGCAGCATGACATCATCCATTTGTAGGATGGACGATGCAGAGTACGGCAGAAAATGCGAAGGCCGACAGCAACCGCGAAGTCGATCTCCTGATTGCGGGCGCGGGACCGGCCGGAATGGCTACCGCGCTGGTTGCCGCGCTCGAGGGACTCGATGTGCTCTTGTGCGAGAAGTCCGATCAAGTTGGGGGTACCGGCTCGACCTCCGCCGGAACCCTATGGATTCCGGGTAACAGTCAGAGCAGGGCCGCCGGTTTTAGCGACAACGCCGAACAGGCCAACATCTACCTGAGCGCGCTGGTCGGGGAGGCGACCAATCGCGAACTCAGGAACGCGTATCTCCAATCAGGACCAACGGCGATCGATTATTTGTGCGCGCGCACTGATGTGCAGTTCGTTCCCTGCGCAACGCACCCCGACTATCGCAGCAACATGCCGGGAGCCGCGATCTCCGGTCGCGCCATCATGCCCGAGCCTTTTGACGGCCGGCTGCTCGGGCGGGAATTCTGGCGGATCCGTCCGCCGGTACCGGAATTCATGCTGTTTGGCGGCATGATGGTTGGCAAGGCTGATATTCCCCGGCTCATCGGCCGCTTCCACTCGATCTCCAATTTCATTTATTCCGCAAAACTGTTCGTCCGCTATCTCGTCGATCGCCTGACATATCCGCGTGGCACACGCATCATGATGGGCAACGCGCTCGTTGGCCGGCTTTTCTACAGTTTGCGCAAACGCCAAGTGCCAATCTTGTTCAACACATCGATTGTCGACGTAATCGGTGACCGGCGCGGTGTCACAGGCGCGCATGTGAATGTCGGCGGCAAAGAAGTCATCGTGAAGACCCGCAAGGGCGTCGTGCTGGCGACGGGTGGTTACGCACACAATAAACGCTTCCGCGAAGCGTTCATGCCTCAGCCTGTTCCTGCTCATTCGATGAGTTTCGAGGGCAATCGCGGCGACGGGATTGAGATCGGTCAGCGTCTGGGTGCCGCGACCACGCCTGACCGATGCACCAGCGGGCTGTGGTCGCCCGTATCGATCGTGCCACGGGCTAAGGGAGGCAACGGCCTGTTTCCCCACCTCGTGCTCGATCGCGCCAAGCCCGGGTTGATTGCGGTGAATTCGGCGGGCCGCCGTTTTGTCAACGAAGCGGTGTCCTATCATGATTTTGCGCTGGCGATGTTCGAGAGTCATAAATTGATCGCGTCGATCCCGGCCTGGCTAGTTTGCGACGCCGATTTTCTTCGAAAATATGGTCTAGGCATTGTCTACCCCGGCCACCGCAATCCAGAAAAATTTCTCGACAGCGGCTATCTCGTGAGCGCGGCAACGCTCAACGAACTTGCCGGAAGGATCGGTGCCAACCCCGTCCAATTCTGCCAGACGGTAGAACGCTACAACGGTTTTGCCGAGACCGGGGTCGATGTCGATTTCGGTAAAGGCGAAACCGAACTCAACCGCTTCAACGGCGACGCCGCCCACAAACCCAATCCTTGCATTGGCTTCCTGGCTACGCCGCCGTTCTACGCGGTCGCGGTCTGGCCTGCGGACATTGCGGTAAGCACGGGCCTTGCAACTGATGCCGATGCGCGTGTGCTGGGCAGCGATGGACAACCAATTCCCGGCCTCTACGCTTGCGGTAATGACATGGCGTCCGTCATGGCGGGAAGCTATCCTGGGCCTGGCACGACGCTCGGCCCGGCAATCGTGTTCGCCTACCGCGCCGCGATTCACGCCAGGACGCGAAAGCCGATAGAGCAAAACGTGCCGTCTAACGAACAGAACCTCGATCGCGTGATGTCAGATTGACCACTTTAGTCACTCCTTGCGCTGCGAGGCGCGAGCTCAATATCATCCTTCATCGCCTCAGGAGGCTTCATGGCGCGACTAGCCGGGAAAGTTGCATTCATCACTGGCGGCGGCGGTGGCATCGGCCGCGCGACGGCCGAACGCTTTGCGGAAGAGGGTGCCAAAGTTGTTATCGCCGAGATCGATATCGAGCGAGGCAAGGCTGCGGCGGAATCCGCCCGTGCGCGCGCTAATAATTCTGGCGGGGATGCCCACTTCATTCATTGTGATATCCGCGATAAGGCAAACGTCGAAGCCGCCTTCGCGCAAACGATCGAGCGGTTCGGAAAGTTGACGATCCTTCACAACAACGCGGGTGGGTCGACGCCGGAGGACCGTGCGGTGACCGAAGCGCCGGAAGAAGAATTTTGGCGCGTGATTAAACTTGATCTCTACGGCACGTTTCTCTGTTCGAAGATCGGTATTCCGCACATCATCAAGTCGGGCGGTGGTGCAATCATCAATATGACGTCGTCTCTTGCATTGAGTGCGGTCCCCGGCCGCGATTGCTACACGGCTGCGAAGGGTGCAATCGCAGCGATGACGCGGTCGATGGCGGTGGAATATGCGAAGTACAAGATTCGCGTAAACGCGATTGCGCCGTCGGTCACATTGTCGGACCGCGTCAAGAAGCTGCTGGAAGGTTCGAAAGACATCGAGAAGCTGGCTACGATGCATCTGCTTGGCCTCGGCCTGCCAATCCACATGGCGGATATGGCGGTCTATCTGGCGTCGGATGAAGCGGCGATTACGACGGGGCAGATCATGGTTGTCGATAGTGGTGCAACGATTTGGTAGAGCATATGCGCATCGTATTGTGCGCCGTTCGTTCGATTTGCCTGCTACTTTTTGACTCCCCCGGCGAATTGCGTTAGCCGCAGCCCGACAATGGCCCCTTCAGCAAAGCCCCAGCACCTATTTGCCGATATGCTTGCGCGCGTATGCGCGGCAACCGCCGCGGTGGTCGATTCCGGTAGCGACCTCTCACGCATTGTGGTCGAGCCGCCGCGCGATCCGACGCACGGCGACATGGCGACGAATGCCGCGATGGTGTTGGCGAAAGATGTTGGCAAAAAGCCGCGCGAACTGGCGGAGAGTATTGCCGCGAAATTACGCGCGGACAACAAAATCGCATCGGTCACCGTTGCTGGTCCCGGCTTCATCAATCTCACCCTCAAATCGCATGTCTGGGGTGAGGAACTCCGGCTAGTCCTCGCGACCGGCCCGGACTACGGCCGCAGCGATATCGGCAAGGGCGAAAGGGTCAACGTCGAACACGTCTCTGCCAACCCGACTGGCCCCATGCATGTTGGCCACGGCCGTGGAGCAGTGTTCGGCGACGCGTTGGCGAACTTACTCGCGTTCGCTGGCTACGAAGTCACGCGCGAATACTACATCAATGATGCGGGCGCACAGGTCGATGTGCTCGCGCGCTCGGCCCATCTGCGATACCGCGAGGCGCTCGGCGAAGACATCGGCCCGATCCCAGAGGGGCTCTACCCTGGCGACTATCTCAAGCCGGTTGGTGGCGAGCTCGCCGCTGAACACGGGCCCAAGCTGAGCACGATGAAGGAGAGTGAGTGGCTCGCCATTGTGCGCGCGAAGACCATCGCCATGATGATGGACGGAATCCGCGACGACCTTGCCGCGCTCAATGTGCATTTCGATGTTTTTTTCTCCGAGCGCTCGTTGGTCGAAGGCAAACGTGACGAAGTCGCTGCGATGATCGAAAGTTTGCGCAAAAGCGGCGAAGTATACGAAGGCCGGCTGCCGCCGCCCAAAGGTGGCAACCTCGAGGATTGGGAAGATCGGGAGCAGACACTTTTCCGTTCAACCGATTTTGGTGACGATGTCGATCGACCGCTCAAGAAGTCGGACGGCAGCTATACTTATTTTGCGTCGGACATCGCCTATCACCGTTCGAAGGTCGATCGCGGGTTCTCGAATTTGATCGACGTGTGGGGCGCCGACCACGGCGGTTACGTCAAGCGGATGCAGGCTGCGGTGAAAGCCGTCAGTGGGGGAAAGGCTGTGCTCGACGTGAAATTGGTCCAACTCGTTCGTCTGCTGCGTGCCGGAGAGCCGGTGAAGATGTCGAAACGCGCGGGCGAGTTCATCACTTTGCGTGAGGTTGTGGATGAAGTCGGTCGCGACGCTGTCCGTTTTGACATGCTCTACCGCAAGAATGATGCAGCGCTCGATTTCGACCTCGCCAAGGTGATCGAACATTCGCGCGACAACCCGGTATTTTACGTCCAATACGGCCACGCACGTGGTCAGTCGGTGTTCCGCAATGCCCGAGAGGCACTTCCAAACCTTCCCGAAAACGCGGCGGTGCGCGCCGGGCTGCTCAAGGACGCCCAGCTCGATCGGCTCAGCGATCCGGGTGAACTTTCCTTGCTACGGCGCATCGGGCTCTATCCGCGGACGGTCGAGGCTGCCGCGTCCGCCCACGAGCCTCACCGAATTGCCTTCTATCTGTATGAATTAGCAAGCGAATTCCACGCGCTGTGGACGCGAGGAAAAGACTTGCCTCATTTACGCTTCATTATCCAGAATGATCGAGAACTGACGGCAGCGCGGCTCGCCTTGGTGCAGGGGATCGTTACAGTTCTCGCCTCGGGTCTCGCATTGCTCGGGGTCAGCGCGCCGGAAGAAATGCGATAGTCTCGTCTGCGGAGATTTGCGTTTGGTATAGGTCGATGGCGGCCGTAGGACCAGAGCAAGGACGAGTTCAGTAACCGGGGACCGAATGGCGGACGACCAAAGCCAACGACCTTATCGTGCTAGTGAGCCGCCAGTACGCGGCCCCGCCAAGGCACATGGCAGCGACCCACTTGCCGAACTTGCGCGGCTCATTGGACAGACGGATCCGTTTGGTGAGTTTGGCCGCGAAGGTACGCGTCGTGCGCCTATGCCGCAGCCGGAGGAACGTACCGATTGGAACACGCAGCCAGCCGGAGCTGCATATGCGGGTCAGTATGCGGGTCAGACAGGCGCCGATATTCGTTCGCCGGCGGCGACCCAGAGACTTGGCGGAAACGGCTACTATCCCGCGCCGTTGACAGCTGAAGCGCAGCTGGGGCCCGCGACGCAGGACTACGGTAGCGAGGGTTACGGGCGCCCGCCCTATAGTTCGGCTCCGACGGAAACCTTTGATGACCTTTATCGGGCCGAACAGGCGGCCCGCGAATATCCACCGAACCAGGCCGGTCACGAGCAGGATGAGTACGACCACGATACGCCCCATCAAACCGAAGACGAATATTATGACGATGTACCGCCTTCGCGGCGTCGGCTTGCCGTTATGGCGATCGCCGGAGTTTTCGCGCTTGCGGTGATCGGTACGGCGGGAGCCTTAGGCTATCGCGCGCTATTTGGCTCATCAAGTTCGAACCAGCCGCCGCCGGTTATCAAAGCCGATGCGGGGCCGAGCAAGATCGTGCCAGCGGCGGCCGGCAAAGATACGCAGCTCAACAAATTGATCACCGATCGCGTGAACGAACGAGGCCAAAGCGAGAAGCTGGTCTCCCGCGAGGAACAACCGGTCGACAAGCCGACAACCGTTGTGATGTCGCAGGCCGCTCCGCAATCAGCGCCTGGCAGTGGCGTGATCGCGAGTGAGCCGAAGAAGGTTCGAACCATCGCGATTCGTCCCGACCAACCCGTCACCGCAGATGCGTCGCTGCCATCGGCGCCACCGCTTGCGCTCCCGCCGGCCGCTCGGGCTATCGCGCAGACGCCACCCGTACAG
>JBATYN010000417.1:0-2611 GCA_049674125.1 Pseudolabrys sp.
GATCGAAGCTGCTGGCGCGGAACAGACAGTTACCGGCAGCCACCTACTAATCGCTACTGGACGCAAGCCTGCCATAGATGGGCTGGATCTCGAGGCAGCAAGGATCCGCCACGATCGATCCGGCATCCTGGTGAACAGAAAACTCAAGACCCGTAACCGGCGCGTCTATGCGATAGGTGATTGTGCAGCGGGGCAGTTACAGTTCACACATGCCGCGAACTATCACGCCGGTCTGGTAATCCGGAATGCGCTGTTTCGCCTTCCGGTGCGTGTGAACAACAACGCCATTCCGTGGGTGACCTACACAGAGCCGGAGCTCGCGCATATTGGCCTTACAGAAAAACAGGCGCGTACGAGCCGTTTAAAGATTCGTGTGGCGCGCTGGCCCTATTATGACAATGACCGCGCGCAGACTGAACGCGACACGCACGGTCATATAAAAGTCATCACAACGCGCAAGGGTAAAATAGTAGGTGCGACTATTGTCGGTGCGCAGGCAGGTGAATTAATCGGGATGTGGACGCTCGCAATTGCTCAGGGTCTGAACATTCATTCTTTCACAGAAATTGTGCTGCCATATCCAACGCTGTCGGAACTCGGAAAACGTGCAGCCATCGACTTTTTCGCGCCAGGTTTGACGAGTCCTTGGGTGCGGCGCATCATTGGCTGGTTACGAATCTTTGGCTGAGGCGATTTTGGAAACGGCAACCGAAACAACCGTAGATGTGGTTGACGCGAACCCGCGCCCGTCGCGGACGCCGCGCGTTGGCCTTTCCGGAAAACTGCTGGTCCTCACCATACTCTTCGTAATGGTGGCTGAAATTTTGATTTACGTGCCATCCGTCGCCAATTTCCGGCTGAACTGGCTCAACGACCGTTTGGCTGCGGCGCACACAGCGGCGCTTGTGCTCGACGCGGCGCCGAGCGGCATGGTGCCTGAAAGTCTCGCGAAACAAATCCTTAAAAGCATCGGCGCACGTGCGGTGGCCATGAAGATGGGAAATCAACGCCGCTTGCTCGCGGCATCAGATATGCCATCCGCGATCGCGCAGGACATCGACATGCGGGAGGTGTCGTGGTGGCGCTCCATTGTCGACGCGTTTGACACGCTGCTCACCTGCAAGCCGGGCGATGTCATGCGTGTTATCGGGGCGGCGCCTATGGGCGGCGATTTCCTCGAAATCATTCTCGATGAGGCGCCGCTGTGCAAGGCAATGTTGGCGTTCTCGGTCAACATTCTGCTGCTCTCGCTGGCGATTTCCTGCATCACTGCGATGCTGGTGTTCTTTGCCCTGCATTATCTTCTGGTGCGTCCGATGTGGCGCATCACGCGCAATATGGTCGCGTTCCGCGCCGATCCCGAGAATCCGTCGCGGATCATTGCGGAAAGCGGACGGCTCGATGAAATCGGGACCGCCGAAGGTGAGCTCGCTGCCATGCAGCGCGAGCTTGCCTCAATGCTGCATCAGCAAAGCCGGCTGGCGGCGCTCGGGCTGGCGGTATCCAAGATCAATCATGACCTGCGCAATCTGTTGGCGTCCGCGCAGATCTTTTCTGATCAGCTTTCGACTTTGCCCGATCCAAAAGTGCAGCGCTTCGCGCCGAAGCTGATGCGCGCCCTCGAACGCGCAATCGATTTCTGCCAGACGACGATTTCTTATGGTCGCGCGCAGGAACCACCGCCCGACCGCAAGACCATTCAGGTCGAGCCGCTGATCGAGGAAGTGCACGAGGCCCTTGGACTGGGCCTTGGCGTGCCGATCCGCTGGATTGTCGCGGTAGAACGTGGCCTGACGGTAGAAGCCGATCACGATCAATTGTTTCGCGTCCTCGTCAATATCGCGCGTAATGCGATGCAGGCGCTGGAAACCCGTGGCACGCGCGACCCGGCGCGTGATCAGATTCGCATCACCGGCCGCCGCGAGGGCAGTGTGGCGATTATCGAAGTGTCGGATACAGGGCCGGGCATACCCGAAAAAGCACGAGTACATATGTTCCAGGCCTTCCAGGGCTCAGCCCGCGCCGGTGGAACCGGCTTAGGCTTGGCCATCGCTGCAGAGCTCGTGCGTGCGCATGGCGGCGAAATCCGCCTGGTGCCGGGAACCATCGGCGCCACCTTCAGCATTACAATTCCCGACCGCGCGGTCGATCTCAGTACACGACGTGGTGAACGCGTTCGCGCCTGAAGGCGGGAAGAGACTGCAACCTGCGGTGTTCATCGGGTAAGGGCGTCGTTCCTATTACGCGAAGGATATTGCATGGTGCCGCCGGTAAATGTGCTTGCGGTCGCGACCAAGGTGCCGCCGCACAAACTCGAGCAGAAGGCTGTCGCCGATGCCGCGCGACAGGTCTACGCGCGCATGTTTGCGCGCTTTCCGAAGCTGGCCGATGTGTTCATCAATGCCGGCATCGAGCGGCGCTACTCGGCGCGGCCCCTCGAATGGCTGAGTGCTCCGCATGACTGGGCAGAGCGCACCGAGGCTTACCTCGAGAGTGCCAGCGAATTGTTCGTACAGAGTGCTCGTGCAGCACTCGAACGCGCCGGGATATCCGCGCGCGACGTCGACGTGGTCGTGACGGTATCGTCCACTGGCATCGCGACGCCTAGCAT
>JBATYN010000418.1:0-14802 GCA_049674125.1 Pseudolabrys sp.
CCACCGGAACGTGGTCGACCGCGCTTGTTTTGGTACTGCTGATCGCCGAAGAAAAATTGGGCATGGGCAGGAAAGACAAAGGCAATCTCAATCGCGGTAACGCTCGCAGTTTCGGCCGCTGCCAGAACTGCCGTCGCGATAAACCAGCGCGAGAACGGCACTTTGCCAAACATATCGAGTTAGGTAGCATTTGATTCCGGCTGCAATAGGCCGCGATAGCGTCAATCCGATGGAATTGTCGCCGGGCCGGCTACCGGAGTAGTGTAAAGCCTGCGTCTAAATAGGGTTTCGGAACAGGTGCCACTTTAGTGAGTTGGCGGAACAATGCAGACCCGTGGGGTATCCCGCCTCACGTGAATCGGTGTGTAAGGAACAGCCGCGATGCACCACTTTGGGGTTCCTCGTCGTGGATTTGATGCGAATAGTGGAATTGAGGCGAACAAAACAAAAGCTGCCCAAGTGCAGTGGCGGCG
This sequence comes from Pseudolabrys sp., assembly GCA_049674125.1. Classification (GTDB taxonomy): domain Bacteria; phylum Pseudomonadota; class Alphaproteobacteria; order Rhizobiales; family Xanthobacteraceae; genus Pseudolabrys. The sequence continues at coordinate 474 of JBATYN010000418.1, forward strand.
TGGACTGATACGGGTATGGATGCTCGCGTCAGCCGCGTGGATTATGGGGTGGATCGTTTTTTTGATCCTTCATGGGATCGAGAGCGGCTTCCGTAATTCGGGCGAATTTATTGCGATCCCCGTCCTGCTGATTGGGCCACCAATTGCCTTGCTGCTGTTCGGCCTAATGGCGGGATGGGCCTTTCGCGGTTTCAAGCCAGAGTAAGCTACCGTCCGGCATCCTGTCCCGCTGTCGGCTTACAAAATGTATTCACCGTTGGGCGATGCGGTTTATTGTTGGCGCGTTCGATTGCGCATGGTGTCTTCCTTGCAGGCAACCGTATATTTTCCCGGGCAACCCCAGCAACGATCCAATCCTGAGCCCTAAAGAACTGTCGCTTTGAATTTCTTCGGTGAAATAATGGTTGCTGCGCCGCGAGAAGCGGTTTTCAAAGCGCTCAGTGACGCGCCATTTTTTGTGTCTTGCATAGAAGGCGTGCGAGATCTCAAGTCAATTGACGCGACCCACTACGATGCCGTGCTTGAAACTCGCATTGCTTATATGCGCTTTAACTTCAAAGTCGCAGTGGAAATGAGCAGCGTGACACCGCCCGATCAAATAAAGGCCAAGGTCGAGGGTACACCAATGGGTATGGTCGGCCGCCTCACTGCAACCGCGACGACACGTCTTGCCGAGGTTAACGGAGGTACCGTCATCCACTATGTGATCGACGCGACCTTGACCGGTAAACTCGGTAGCATGGGCCAACCTGTGCTCAAGGCTAAGGCCAAAGAAATGGAACGTCAGTTCACCGAGCGGATCGCAGCCGCCTTCGCGCCCGGCGGCGATAGGGCTCGCGAATGACGCCATTCGAATTAGAGGAACCCACCTCGCTTGGTGAGGCTATCGCGCTGATCGATGCGGACGTACGTCCTATTGCCGGTGGTACGGCGCTAATGCTCATGATGAAGGCGGGGGTATTCCGGCCGACACGACTTGTCAGCTTGCGCAAGCTGCCCAATACATTCGCTGAAATCGCCGCTGGGCCGTCGGGTGAACTGACCATCGGCGCCATGGCTTCACTCAGCACACTTGAACATTCAACGGTACTCGCTCGACACGTCCCGGTGATCGTCCGCACCATGCGACGGCTGTCGAATGTACGCGTACGTAACGTCGCGATGGTCGGCGGCGCATTGGCACATGCCGATCCGCACATGGATTTGCCGCCGGTGCTGATGGCGCTCGGCGCAAGTATCGCCGTCGCAGGCCCTAAGGGCGAGCGCGTCATGCGTTTGGATGACCTGTTTACCGGCTATTATGAAACGGCACTTGCCAAAAATGAATTGATTACGCAGCTGCGCATACCTCCGCAAGGCGGAGCGCGCTCGGCATATTTCAAGGTTACTGCAGGCTCCGCTGACGACTGGCCGGCACTCGGTCTCGCCGTGGCAATACATGCCGAAGGTGGCACCATCAAATCTGCGCGCATCGTCGTGAGTGCGGCAACAGCTAAGGCGACGCGCCTGAAAGCTGCGGAAGCGGCGCTGATCGGCGCCACTGTTGATGACAAGACCCTAAAACGAATGGCTGACGCGGCCGCGGACGAGACCGACATCATCGCCGATCTTCGTGGTTCAGCGTCCTACAAACGCGAACTCTTGCGGGTCTATACCGTGCGGGCGGTACGCGCGGCGATAGAAACAAGCGGAGCGCCGCGCTGATGGCCACAACCACCGTATCCGGCGGACAGATCGGCCGCTCGCTCCCGCGCATTGAAGGCCGCGACAAGGTCACCGGGCGCGCCGAATACACGCATTTGATGCAATTGCCTGGCATGCTGCAAGCAAAAATATTTCGCAGCACCGTTGCGCATGGCCGAATTAAATCGGTTGATACCGAAGCCGCACGCAACGTGCCTGGTGTCTTTGCCATCTATACCAGCGATGACGTCCGCAAAGTCATTCCTGTTCCTTATTACGGCCCGGCATTTCACGACCAACCAATCCTGGCTATTGGCAAGGTGCATTTTGTCGGCGAGCCGGTCGCCGTCGTGCTCGCGAGCGATCCGCACATTGCCGACCAAGCTGCGCAACTTATCGTCGCTGACTACGAGGAGTTGCCGGCAGTTTTCGACGAGGTTGAGGCGTCAACTAACAAGACGCTGGTGCACGACGAACTTAAGCCCGCCGGCACATTCGCCGACCTCAAACATCTCAAGGGCCGTAAGGGCACCAATATTGCGCTCGATTTCAGATTGCGGCGAGGCGACGTTGATAAAGCATTCGCGGCGGCGGCGCGTGTCTTCGAACACACGTTCCGTACCCAGAAAGTACTACACCTCCCACTCGAGCCGCACGCCTCCATTGCCGACTACCGCGACGACGGCATTACCATCCATTCATCGGCTCAAGGGCCGTCGTTTGTGCGTACCGAGATCGCACGTCTGCTTGGCTGGCCGGAGAACCGTGTACGCATCAAAGTGCCGTATCTCGGCGGCGGTTATGGCGGCAAGCTCTACATCAAATTGGAAGCACTCGCGACGGCGATGTCGATGCTGGCGCGCCGTCCGGTAAAGATCGCGCATACGATGGAAGAGCACTTCTATACCATCACCAAACATCCGAGCACATTCCGCATTAAAAGCGGCCTCGATAAGGACGGCCGCATCACGGCGCGGAAATGCGAAGTGTGGTGGAACGGCGGTGCCTATGCAGATATCGGACCGCGCGTGACACAGAAATCGGGCTTCACGGCTTCGGGTCCGTACGACATCGACAACGTGTCGGTTGATTCATATGCACTCTACACAAACCTTACACCGGCGGGTGCTTTGCGCGGCTTCGGTATTCCGCAATTGGTGTGGGCCTATGAGAGCCACACCGACATGATCGCGCGCGCCCTCAAGCGCGATCCGCTCGAGTTTCGTAAACAGAACCTCCTGAGGGACGGCCGCCCGCAGGCGACCGGTACAATTCTCAAGGATGCGGCGATCGAGAAGGTCCTTGACCGTATTGCGGAGCGCCTCAACTGGAGCAAGCCATTCGATCGCGGCACTGAAGCGATACGGCGCGGGCGCGGCCTAGCGGTTGCGCTCAAGGCCGTGATCTCCCCGACAACTTCGGTCGCGATCGTCAACGTTTCGGCGGACGGCAGTACTACGTTGTATTGCGGCACCGTTGATATGGGGCAGGGCTCCGATACAGCGATGGCGCAGATGGTCGGCGAGGTCCTCAACATGTCGGCCGAGTCGGTGCGTGTGGTGCCACGCGATACCGATGTGACGCCTTACGATATGGGCACGCTCGGCTCCCGTTCACTATTTCATATGGGCCACGCTGTTCGTCTCGCAGCGGAAGAAGCACAAGCCAAGATCGCCGCGTTGCGGAATGAGCTCGGCGAGCCCGAAGGCAGCAATGCTCCCGTGGCCGAGCTGTTTCGCAAAAAATACGGCATGCAGGCCGGCAACATCGTCGGTACCGGTACCTACAAGCCAGACTATATCCCCCCGGACGCAGACGGGCTTACGACCAATGCGACACCGTTCTGGATGGCGGCGGGGAGCGGCGTCGAGCTCGAGGTCGATACGGAAACTGGCCACGTGCGCATCACACGGCTTATCAATGTTGCCGACGTCGGTAAGCCGATTAATCCGAGGATCGTCGAAACGCAATTGTCGGGTGCGTCACTGATGCAGCTCGGCTTCAGCATGTTTGAAAAAATGCATATCGACGGGGGCCAGGTCACCAACGCTTCGCTCGCGGATTATAAAATCCCGGGGATCCACGACGTGCCGCCGGTGATGGAGAACGAGGCCGTCGCCACCTATCAAACCAACGGGCCGTTCGGTGCCAAGGGTGTCGGCGAACTTGCCACATTTGGCGTGTCACCGGCCATCGCCAACGCCATCGACGATGCAATTGGAGTCCGGCTTATGGAGCTGCCGCTGACTGCGGAATCAGTCTTCCGGGCCTTGCGCGCGAGCAGCAACAAGCCGCTCGGGGATGATTAAGATGAGCGCGGGCCAACGAACAATTAATTTCACTCTTAATGGACGACCGGCCTCGGCTGATGTGAGACCGCACCATAACGTCGTCGAAATGCTGCAAATGCAATTTGCCCTATTCGGCGCACGGGAAAGTTGCGGGCAGGGGCTATGCGGATGCTGCACCGTGATGGTGGATGGGCGTCCGGTATCGGGCTGTCTTCATCTCGCAGTTTTTCTCGATGGCGCCGAGGTTGTCACCGTCGAACATCTGTCGGCGTCGGGCGAACTTGACCCGGTGCAGCAAGCCTTCATCGAATGCGGCGCCTTTCAGTGCGGTTACTGCACGCCCGGTTTTGTGATGATGACCAAGGCGCTCATTGGACAGCATCCCGATCCCGATGACGAACAAATTCGTGACTATCTGTCCGGAAATTTATGCCGCTGTGCCGCCTATCCAGAAATCGTAAATGCGGTCAAAATGGCTGCGCGGAAGATCAAGGCCGGATCAACCGGCTGAATTTAAAATGCGACCTATAGGGAGGGACTGATCCATGACAACGGCAACTGTAGCCGCTTCGGCGCCTTGGTATCGCAGCCTCAACGCAACCCAGTGGAAGACCGTGTTCGCCTCGAACCTCGGCTGGATGTTCGATGGATATGAAACATTCGCGCTGATCCTCGTGGTTGGCGTGGCGCTCCGCGACCTGCTCGACCCATCGCAATTCAGCCAGATCCCGGCTTTTGCCGGTACAATCATCGGCATCACCCTGCTGGGTTGGGGCATCGGCGGCGTCATTGGTGGCGTGATGGCGGACTATATCGGTCGTCGGCGCACCATGATTTTTGCCATTCTTGCGTATTCTATAACGACCGGTATTTCTGCATTCGCGTGGGACTGGGTGTCATTCGCGCTATTGCGCTTCCTTGTTGGAATTGCCATCGGCTCGGAATGGTCGACCGGCGCCTCGCTGACCGCAGAGGTTTGGCCGGACCACGCGCGTGGTCGTGGTGCCGGTCTGATGCAATGCGGGCTCGGGATTGGCTTTTTCCTGGCTTCCTTCACGTGGCTGTTCGTCAGCGGGTATGGACCTCACGCTTGGCGTATCATGTTCTTCATCGGCGTGATTCCGGCGCTGTTTGCGCTTTGGCTGCGCACAGGTGTTCCGGAGTCGCAGAAATGGGAACACAGTAACGAAAAACGAAAAGCGGCCCAGGCGAGGAAAAAGAGCGGCGCCACACTCAGCGCAGAAGATCACGCGTTCACTCGCTTCACATTTGCCGACCTATTCGCTGATCCGGAGATACGCAAGCGCACCATCATTGTATTTCTGATGTCGCTGACGACGACCGTGGCGTGGTGGGGGATCTCGACATGGGTGCCGCCTTTCGTCGCCGGCATTGCCGGAAAGGCCGGCCTGCCGGCACAGACGTGGGCGAGCTACGCCGGCATGAGCTACAACCTCGGCGCCATCTGCGGCTACATTGGCCTAGGCTTCCTGGCGGACCGTTTCGGACGCAAGCCGATCGTCATGATCTTTTTCGCCGCGTCGTTGGTGCTTACATTCGCGCTTTACAGATGGACGACTGACCTCAATCTGCTGCTGCTGGTCGCGGCACTCAATGGCTTCTTCACGCTCGGCCAATATTCGTGGATGTCGGTCTGGCTGCCGGAGCTGTTCCCCACGCGAATGCGCGCCACCGGCCTGGCATTCGCGTTCAACGCACCCCGTTTTATTGCGTTTTTGGGGCCGCTGTTCGCCGGCATGTTGATCGCCCAATTCGGCGGCTTCGGCGGAATGGCCGTAGCATTCTCGTTCATCTACATCCTCGGCTTTATCGTGGTGCCGTTCTTGCCGGAGACAAAGGGAAAACCCTTGCCGGCCTGAGGTCTAAGTAAAGCCGGTTGCAAACGGCGGTGCAGCGCAAGCTGTACCGCCGCCTTATTTTCATCTTCACCAATAGGGAGTGAGGCTATGGCGAGCGATATCGTTCCGACGAACCCCGAAACGATGGCCGCACCCGGAGGCCACTATAGCCACGCTGTAAAAGCCAACGGATTTGTGTTTGTTGCCGGTCAATTGCCGATCGCGCGCGACGGTACCAAACTTGCCGACGCATCATTCGAGCAGCAGGCGCAGCAAACCCTCGACAATGTCGCCGCGGCACTTATGGCCGCCGGAAGTGCGATCGGCCGGCTCGTTCAGGTGCGAGTTTATGTCACCGACATCGCTTCTTGGCCTGCCTTTAACGCAATGTACGCAGCGTGGATCGGGTCGTCGCGGCCTGCGCGCGCGGTAGTGCCGGTGCCGCAACTGCATTACGGCTTTAAAATCGAGATAGAGGCGGTCGCGCTGGAAGGCTCGTCATGACGGTATTGAAGGTCATTGCGCTTGAGGAGCATTTCACATCGCCGATGCTGCGTGCATTGCGGGGTGAGAAAGATACACAAGTTCAGCGCAAGCTCGATGACCTCGGCGAACGGCGTATCCGTGAAATGGATGAAGCGAAAATCGACCTGCAGGTTATTTCGGAGAACAATCCAGCCACTCAGAATCTCGATGCCGAAACGGCCGTGAAGCTCGCGCGCGCCTCGAACGACGTGCTGTACGAAGCCGTGCGCAGGCATCCCAAACGTTTCGCCGGCTTTGCAACTTTGCCCACGCCCGACCCGAAAGCGGCGGCCGATGAGTTGGAGCGCGCGGTGACCAAGCTCGGCTTTAAAGGTGCCATGATTATGGGGCTGACCCACGGCCGCTTCATGGACGACAAACAATTCCGTCCGATCTTCGAGCGCGCGGTCAGTCTCGATGTGCCTGTTTACATCCACCCGACGCCGCCGCACCCAGCCGTGCAGGAGGCCTATTTCAAGGAATATCCGGTGCTGGCGGTCGCGCCGCTTGGCTTTACGCTGGAGACCTTGACGCATACTTTCCGGCTCATTGTCAGCGGCCTATTTGACGAATTTCCATCTCTCAAAATTATCGTTGGCCACCTCGGAGAGACCGCGCCGTTTCTGTTGTGGCGGACTAATAACATTCTCGGTGAGCGTGCGCCGATGCCACGGGCATTTGCTGATTATTACCGTGAGCACTTTTGGCTAACAACAAGCGGCGCGTTTTCTGACTCTGCGCTAACTTGCGCAATTACCGAGATGGGTGCAGAGCGGATTTTATTTTCGGTCGACTGGCCGTTCATGGACAATCGCGCGGGCCGCAGCTGGATGGATCAGGCGCCGGTGAGCGATTATGTCCGGACGCTGATCTTCGGCGCTAATGCGAGGGAGTTGCTTAGGCTTCCGTGACCGATTGGGCAGGGCAGTTCGGTCAGGCCGAATTGTGAACGCCCTGTGATGCGCCGTAATCGATTGCAATCTGGAATAAATATGCTTTAGACGGCGCAACGTTGACGACGGTCTCGAGATAAGAAATTTCGCGTTTTAGCCTTGCAATTTCATGGGCACGAAGATCGATATCCCCAAGTTTAATCTCCGCGTCAGCCTCCAATGCTTTTAAAAATTGCTGGAGACGGATCACGTCGGCATTTGTGGGCGGTCTGACCATGCGCCAATCATAACCGGTCAGCGGTCGGCGAAAACCGGTTTTCCCCTCAATTCACTGCGGCCTGCGTCCATATTTAGCGGACCGCCACACGGGTAAAATTGACGTAGAACAGATCTATCGGTGAGGTTCTCAGACACTATCCGCGGGCGAAATGGCCGGCGCAGCAGACATAAATTGAGTTTGGGCGAGCCGCGCAAAGCGACCGCCGGCCCTTACGAGGTCATCGAAAGTTCCGGATTCTATGATCCTCCCCATATCGAAGACGAGGATGCGGGACGCATTACGCACCGTCGACAGCCGATGTGCAATGACGAAGGTCGTTCGATTTTTCATGACCTCATCGAGCGCACGCATAACCTTCGCCTCTGTATCGGTATCCAACGCGCTCGTCGCTTCGTCGAGGATAAGGATCGGCGGATCTTTAAGGAGCGCGCGCGCGATCGACAATCTTTGGCGTTCACCACCGGACAAAGACCGGCCGCGCTCGCCGACGCTGCCGTCGAAACTTTCAAATTTCCTGTCGATAAATTCCAAGGCCTGGGCGCGCGCGGCCGCCGCACGCATCTCCGGTTCCGTTGCATCAGGTTTTCCAATTCGGAGGTTTTCAGCGATGGAGCGGTTGAACAGCAGCGCTTCCTGGAACACAACGCCAATATTCCGACGCAGCGCGAAAAGCTTGAATTTGCGGATGTCGGCGCCATCAATTTCAATTGAGCCCGACTGTGGGTCAAAGGCGCGGTGAAGAAGCGCAATCGCAGTCGATTTTCCAGCCCCGGTTGCACCGACGAGAGCAATGGTCTCGCCGGGCATCGCTTTGAAGTTCAGATGAGCGACGGCCATGCGCTCGCCGTCATAGGAGAAAGAAACGTCTTTAAATTCAACGCGACCATGAAGCCGACCAGGATCGAACGCGTCGGGCCGGTCGCGAATTGTCGGAACGGTATCCCAGACCTGGAAGAACTCACGCAAACGCGGTGCCTCGGAAACAAGGTCGTTGATAAAGCTGACGCTATGTTCGAGCCGGGTAATTATGAGGCCGGCAAAGTTCATGAAGGTGACCATCTCTCCAATCGTCGCCTGACCGTTGATGTTGAGAAGCGTGCCGACGATGATGATCGACAGAACAGTCAAAGTGGTCGCAGTCCGGGTTAACACAACAGCCAGCGCCCACCACGAGAGCACTGGCATCTGCGCCGCTAGCAGACGCTCGACGATCTGACGTAACTCTGCGACTTCGGCATCGAGCCGGGAAAAGCTCTGCACCAGCGCAATGTTGCCCAGGGTATCAGACGCGCGCTCTGCAAGGTCGGAGTAATGGCGCTCGACAGTGCTCTGCAAAGTTTCAGTCTTGCGCACGATCAGGGCGGTCAGCACTGCGAACACGACGCACAGCACGATCAACAACGAAGCAAGGCGCCAATTGATAAAAAGCGAAATCGGCAGCAACACGAGCAGAGAAATAAATGACGACAGGTTGTCGCGGAAGAATCCGACCCACAGTCCCCATAGCGCATCCGTGCCCTGCAGCATCATCTTCATCAGCCGGCCGGAATGGGTATTTCCGTGATAGGAAAGCGGGAGTTGAAGCACGTGCTCAAAATAGCCGGTGAGGACGACATGACGGCGGCGGTGCGCAAGGCGATCGGCGTAGAGAGCAATCAAGGTGCCGCAGGCAATTGTAAAAATGCCGAATCCGGCCCATGCGGCGAGTAGCGATCCCAATTTCTGCCATGACGGCGAGCCGCCGCCCGGCGGCATACTGGTGAGCGTGTCGATAATGCGGCCAAGCAGGACCGGTTCGGCAAACTGCGCGGAGGCAAGTGCGATATTGGCGAGCGCCAACACCCACGCCAGACGGCTCTCGGACCCGAGCAGAGCGAGAACGCGGCCATAGAGACGAAGGATACTCATGTGTGGCCGGGTGTGACTGTAATTGGCGGAATTTACTTTGTACTCAAAGCCGGCATTTATCACTAGGCCGGTACAATCACCTTGCCGATTGGCCAGAGGGCTATGCCTGCCAGTTTCAAATGCGCCCAGGCAAATGGAATACCCACGATAGTGAAGGCCAAGAGAATAGCCGTGATCAAATGCCCCAGCGCCAGCCACCAGCCCGCAAGCACGAGCCAAATGATATTGCCGAGAAAGCCCAGGGGCCCCGTGCCTAAATCAGAGCTTCCGGTTACTTGCGCGCGCGACACCGCCTTTTGACCAAAGGGCATCAAAGTGTAAGCCGCGATGTTGAAAGCAGCGCGTGTCCACGGCAGGCCGACGATGGTGATGGCCATGAGAATGGCTGCGATAACCCAGCCAATTGCCATCCACAGGCCGCCGATCACGATCCACAATACGTTGAGCACGAGGGATACGGGAGACATCAAGTGTTCTCGCGGGTTGAACTCGATAAGCTTGGCAGAAGCGATTTAGGCATTAAGCTGCAGGTTTGCCAGTTGGCTTCTGATAACGTTGTCGCAGAAACAAACGCGGCGCACACGTCGACCGTATTCTTGACGTAGGGGAGGGAACGATGAAAGCGCAATGGATTGCGGCGGCATTTTTGACGCTCGCGGGAATGAGTAGCGTGCAGGCCCAAGACTACCCGACGAGAACCGTCACGATAATTGTGCCATTTGCAGCGGGTGGACCGGCCGACGTCACTGGCCGGATCGTGGCAGACATCTTCTCCCGTCACCTTGGCCAACAATTTGTAGTCGAGAACGTTGGCGGGGCCGGTGGCACCCTTGGATCGCTCCGCGCGGCGCGCGCAGCACCCGACGGCTATACGATCATCTCGGGTCATATGGGCACGCATGCAGCAGCACCTGTGTTCTATCCTAACCTCGGCTATGACCCGGAGAAGGATTTCGAGCCGATCGGATTGATCGCGGAGCAACCAGAGCTGCTGGCGGTCCGCAAGGATTTTCCCGCGAACAACCTCAAAGAATTCGTTGCCTACGCCAAAGCGAACGAGGGCAAGCTCAATATGGGTCACGCAGGGGTGGGTTCTGTGTCCTACGTCGGCTGTCTTCTCCTCAACTCGGCGATTGGCATCAAGCCGACGATGGTGCCGTTTACCGGAACGGCGCCGGTGATGAATGCGATCCTCGCAGGCCAGATCGACTACGACTGCGACCCGGTCCTCGGGCCGTTGGCGCACGTGCGGGCCGGTACGGTCAAGGCGCTAGCCATAGCGACAAAAAAGCGGAGCCCGCTGCTGCCGGACGTGCCAACCTCGTATGAGCAAGGCATGCCCGAATTCGACTGCGCGCCCTTCTATGCCGTGTTCGCACCGAAAGGCACGCCTAAGCCGATTATCGACAAACTTGCCGACGCCCTAAACAAGGGCCTCGACGAGCCGGCAGTGCAGAAGAGGCTCGCCGATCTCGGTGCCGATATTGCAGAGCCAAGCCGTCGCGGACCAACGGCGCTCGCCGAGCTGGTGAAAAGCGAAGTCGACCGGCTGACGCCAATTCTAAAAGCCGCGACCGCCAAATAGGCTCCGTATCAACTCACGGCGGACTGACGGACGGGCTGGCCGGCGCAGCCGTCTGCGCCGTGCCGGTGATGCCCTCATGTGGGAGTGCAGCACGGCTTAACAGCCGAGAACGACGTACAGGGTGATCAAAGCATCAGGTCAACGGAAGACAATCATCGCCCGCTTCCGGCGGAATTTTCTTCTCAGAAACGTGCGGGTCCCGCGCGATCAGATCGCCATCTTGAGTTCTTTGGTAGCGCGGAAAGCGACCTTCTTGCTGGCCTTGATGTGGATTTGTTCGCCGGTCGCCGGATTGCGGCCCATGCGAGCGGCACGATTGCGCACTTGCAGAATTCCGAGCCCGGCGATTTTCACGCGCTCGCCTTTCTTGAGGTGCTTGGTGATCATCGCGATGAGCTCTTCCATCATTTCCAAACCCTGCTTTTTGGAAAGCTGGTGCTGTTCCGCCAACGCAGCGGCCAAATGCTTCGTAGTGATCGTGGTAACCGGGGTGGCTGTGGTGGCTGTCATGGGCGTTTGCTCCTTGTGCGCGCTATGCGCCTTGCCACTAGCCCTATGAGATTCGCGGGCGCGCGGCCAGCCGTACTCCCGCCGCTGCCCCGCAAATTGGGGGGCTGCATGCCGCAATATGGCAAAAACGTGAGCTTTGCCCGCAGGATAGCGGCCGGTCGGTCGCCAAAAACCGGCACTTTTGCCGTGAATGGCCGAAGGGGCGACCGTTCGACCTTTTTGTATTTCCTCGACTTTTTGCCGAATGAGAGAGCTTACCCACGCACCGTACCCGCGAGCGCGGTCCCAATTTTTCGCATCCCTATACGCGCGTCGGTCCCGTTAAACGACTTCGCGGTGCCCTAAAACCCATAGAGCATGTTCAGCGCGCCGAGGCGTGATGCCTCCTGCCTCATATTTGTCACGCCAGTTCACGATCGTCCTTTGAGCCAACCGGGCACGGCCCATGGAATTCTCAGGCGAAAACATTTTAATCCTTCTGATGGTCGGCCTCGTTGCTGGCTTGTTGCCCGGCGCGATCGTGGAGCGAAAGGGCGTCCGCCTTATCAGAGACATTACCATCGGCATCGGCGCTGTCTTTGTCGCCGGCTTGCTCACGCTTGCATGGCGCGATGCAACGACATTCAACTTGTGGCCAAGCAATCCAGCAGAAAACGTCAGCACGGACTTGGGACCACGTTATGAGCCCGTTGTGCTGCCACTTGCGCCGCTTCGTCCTCTTCTAAAGCCGATTGTCTATCGCTCGCGCGAAGAAATTTGCGACGTGCTCGCTGCAGCAACGCGCAATAACGATTTGCCCGCGCATTTTTTCATTCGTCTATTGTACCAGGAAAGTAATTTTCGACTGGGCGCCATCAGCTCGGCCGGCGCACTGGGCATAGCGCAATTCACGCCAGAAACGGCCACCGATAGAGGGCTCGACAATCCATTCGACCCGCTACAAGCGATACCTGCGTCGGCGCGCCTGCTGCGCGATCTGTACCAGAAGTTCGGCAATCTTGGTCTCGCCGCCGCGGCCTATAACGCGGGCCCCAGGCGCATTTCGGATTGGCTCGCGAACAAAGGGCAGCTGCCGCAGGAGACGCAGGACTATGTCAAAGTCATTACAGGGTGGCCGCCAGAGACGTGGATTGTGGCTCAAGCGGGCAGCCCCGCCGTGAGGCTTCCGCGCGCGGCGCCGTGCCAAGAGGCTGTTGGCTTGCTCGCCTGGAACGGACCCGACGAGATCCCGTTGCCACCGCGGAATCCACGCATGCCCGATGTTGCGGGCCTTGCAGCCGTTGAAGCGCAGTCCACCAAACCGCGCACCGAGGTGGCTCATGATAAAAGCGACACCACCAAACAGGTGCAAGACGCCAAGACGACTGATCGTGCCGGGCAACAGAAACCTGAAAAATTGCCACGGTCCGTAAACGGACAATGACGTTCACGTGCGTCGGGGCGATCGTCAAACGGCCTGTCTCATTGTGGAGCGGACATCACTGAGACCTATGGTCATCTCTGCTTTCGACCCAAAGCGGACAATATATTTTCGAGCAACTATTCGGCCGCTTGATAGTATGTCTGAGCGAATTTTCAGAGATCGCGGCGTTACGATGGCTAGATCATGAGATTGCTGAAGCGACTTTTGCAGCGCCTGCTCATCTTCGGGCTGGGTATCTTTAGCGTCTGGCTGATCGCCTTTGTAGTCTACGATTTTGCAGACCAAAGGCTCCCGTGGGTTGTGGCTTTAGCCGTCACTTATGGGATCGCGGCGTATCTTGTCCTTCCGCGCGCCGTTCGCATGGGTCTTAAAATCCTCCAGCGCAAACGAGTGCCGCGCTATACGATTACCGGCGACGGTTTGCCGGGTGACCCCGTCAATCTCGTGCTCATAGGCACGCCCAAACAGCTCCACGCCGCCTTTGCAACCGCCGGCTGGGCAGAGGCTGATCGCTTGGGGCTGGCAAGCTCGTGGCGGATGGTTCGTGCATTCGTGTTGAACTCGCCATATCCGACTGCCCCGTTCAGCACTCTCTATCTTTTCGGACGCGGCCAGGACATCGGCTTCCAGAAGGCAATTGATGACAGCCCAAGGAAACGCCATCACATTCGCTTCTGGGCCTTGAGCCTTGCACGTGCCGAGGCGACATTGGGAACGGCGAAATTCTGGCTGAACACCGACCGTCCACCGGATCATGCATGCGTCTACTGGGTTGGCGCCGGCACAAGAGATACCGGTTTCTCTCTGACCAAACTCACATTCCAGATTACCCACGCCACAGACTCGGACACGAATGCCGAGCGGGACTTTATTGTTGCAGAGTTGAGCAACAATCGAGTCATCGGGGAGGTGACGCAATATCGATCGGGCCAAAAAACGCCGATCGAATCCGTCAATCACTACGTGACTGACGGCGAAGTGGCGTTGGCAAGCTTGGCGGTGGAAGCCCAATAACCGTGTTCTGGCGCGCCGATCCGTTGTGGGCTTCACAAATTTGGCTTTGGGACCAACGAATTGTTTCTGAGGGAGACCGGGACTGGCGGAAGGGGTGAGATTCGAACTCACGAACGACTTGCGCCGTTGCCGGTTTTCAAGACCGGTGCCTTAAACAACTCGGCCACCCTTCCTTCTGAATCATTTCAATGCCTTAGCTGATCCTCCAGTTAGAACAAAGAGCGAATTTTGGCACCCAATTGGCACCCTACGATCCCAAAATTGAGTTGATTGCTGCCGCTGCTTTGCCGTCGTCCTTTCTGAACAGGTGAGCATAGATGCGCAGAGTGATATCGGGCTTCGCATGGCCGAGGCGCTT
>JBATYN010000419.1:0-5221 GCA_049674125.1 Pseudolabrys sp.
GGCTCGCGCAATTCGGGCTCACGACGCGCATCGCGCCAAAAGCGGAAAGAGTGGCCGGCGCGGGCCTGGACCGCCAGCGCGACATTGTCGAGCACGCTCAAATCGAGAAACAGCGACGTGATCTGGAACGAGCGCGCAAGCCCGAGCGCGCTACGCGCGTGCATCGGCAGCGCCGTAATATCGTCGCCACTGAAATAAATGCGGCCGGAGTCGGGTGCGAGTTGGCCGCTCAATTGCGCGATCAACGTCGTTTTTCCCGCGCCGTTCGGGCCGATCACGGCATGCATTTCGCCCTCGGCGATGCCGAGGACGAGGTCGTCGGTTGCCACGATGCCACCGAAGCGCTTGGCGAGATTCTCCACCCGCAGCAAATCAGCCATGGCGCACCTTGCCGAGCAGGCCATCAATGCCGCCACGCGCGAACAGCACGACGAGCAGCAACATTGGCCCAAGAATGATCTGCCAATACTCGGTGATGCCGGAGAGCACCTCCTCGAGAACCAGCAGCGCGATCGTGCCGAACAGGGGCCCGAAGGTCGACCCCATCCCGCCCAGCACGACCATGATGATGAGATCGCCCGAGCGGGTCCAATACATCATGGCCGGACTGACGAAATCCGTGTGGTTGGCGAGCAGCGCGCCCGAGAGGCCACAGAGCATGCCGGCGATGACGAAACAGGTGAGCTTGTAGCGGTAGGTCGGAAAGCCGATCGCACGCATGCGCATGTCGTTCGAGCGCGCGCCCTGGATCACCATCCCGAAGCGCGAATTGACGATGCGCCAGACCAGATAAATCGATGCAAACAGCAGCGTCAGGCAGATGTAATAAAACTGCGTCTTGTTGGAGAGATTGATGGGCGCGACGAACTCGCTGCGCTTGTAGATGGTAAGGCCGTCATCGCCGCCATAACGCGCCAGACCCGCGACGACGTAATACGCCATCTGGGCGAAGGCCAACGTAATCATGATGAAATAGACGCCGCGCGTGCGCAGCGACAGCGCGCCAATCACCAGAGCGAACAGCGCGGACGCCGCAAGCGCCACCGGCCATTGCACGAACCCGCTGAGAACGCCCTCATGCGCCAGCATGCCGACGGCATAGCCGCCGATGCCGAGATAAGCGGCGTGGCCGAAGCTCATCATGCCGCCATAGCCGAGGATCAAATTAAGGCTGACCGCCGCCATTGCGAGGATCACGATGCGCGTGAACAGCGTGAGCACGAAGCGGTTGCCTGACAGCTCGACATAGGCCGGCAGAAGCACCAGGGCCAACAGGAGCGCGACGCCAACAACGGTACGCAGAGTGAGCGCACGCGTCATTTGTCACTCGCCGAAAACAGGCCCTCGGGCTTAACGACCAGCACGACCGCCATCACGAGATAGATCAGCATGGAGGAGAGCGCGGGAGCCGCCGTTGCCGCCACTTCCTTGGTAAAGACCATGCGCAGGAGATCGGGGAAAAACGCGCGGCCGAGGGTGTCGATGAAGCCCACGAAAATCGCGGCAACCAGCGCGCCGCGGATCGAGCCGATGCCGCCGATCACGGTGATGACGAAGGCGAGAATGAGGATGTTCTCACCCATGCCGATTTGCACAGTCAAAATCGGCGCCTGCATCAGGCCGGCGAGACCGGCAAGTGCGGCACCCAGGCCGAACACCAGTGTATAGAGCAGCTTGATGTTGACGCCGAGCGCGCCGACCATTTCGCGGTTGCTGGCGCCCGCGCGAATGAGCATGCCGATCCGCGTCCGCATCACCAGCACATAAAGAAATGCCGCGACGGCGAGCGTCACGACGATGATCGACAGTTTGTAGGCCGAGTAATCAACGCCCGGAATGATCTGGACCGACCGGTTGAGCCATGACGGCAGCGGCAACGTCATCCCTTCCGGCCCCCAGATTAGCCGCACCAGCTCATCGAAAAACAAAATCAGGCCGAAGGTGCCGAGCACGTGGTCGAGGTGATCGCGGCCGTAAAGCCGCCGCATCGCGATCACTTCGACAACCATGCCAACCAGAAGCGTGGCGCCAAGCGCCAGAACGGCGCCGAAGACAAAGCTCCCGGTCCAGGCGGCGAACGTGGCGGCAAAGTAAGCGCCGATCATGTAGAGCGAGCCGTGCGCGAGATTGACGAGGTCCATAATGCCGAATACCAGCGTCAGCCCCGCCGCCAGCAGGAACAACAGCAGGCCGAACTGCAGCCCGTTCAGGCATTGCTCTATGAATAGCGTCATGACGACCTGCGACCTGCCTCCACCCTTCGAGACGCTCGGGCTCCGCCCTCGCTCCTCAGGGTGAGGCCAGACTCCTCAAACCTCATCCTGAGGAGCCGCGCGCAGCGCGGCGTCTCGAAGGATGGGCCCCCTCCCCATAAAACGAAACGGCAGAAACGCCTGGCGCTTCTGCCGCCCCGTATCGCATCAGAACAAGATCACTTCATCGGACACTTGGTATGGAAAGCGTCCTGGTTGTCCTTGACGATCGTGGCGACAGTTTTCAGAACGAAGTCGCCTTTGGCGTCCTTCACCACGTCCTGAAGATAGAAGTTCTGAATCGGGATGTGGTTGTTACCGAACTTGAAGTTGCCACGTACCGACTTGAAGTCGGCTTTTTCCAGCGCCTTCTGGACTGCGTCCTTGTCTGACAGATTGGCCTTGGTAGCACTCACCGCCGAGGCAATCAGGTTAGCGGCGTCATAAGACTGCGCACCATAGAACGAGGGTCTCTTGCCGGGATATTTTTTGATGTAGTCGGCAACGAATTTCTTATTGGCCTCGTTCGGCAGGTCGTTCACCCATTCCTGTGCGCCGGGCACGCCCAGCGCCAGATCTTTCTGCAGCGGCAGCGACAGCTCGTCGATGGTGAAGGCGGTATAGAGCGGGATCTTGTCCTTCAGGCCCGCCTGCGCATATTGCGTCAGGAACTGCACGCCGGCGCGTCCGGGATAGAACACAAAGATCGCGTCAGGATTCGCGGCCTTTGCCTTGGCAAGTTCGGCGGAGAAATCAAGCTGCGATGGCCAGGTCGTAAGCTCCTCGCCGGCAATCTTGCCTTTGAAGGTTGCGGCCACGCCGGAGAGCATGTCCTTGCCCGCTGCATAGTTCGGGCCAATCAGGAACACCGATTTCACGCCCTTCTGATTCATATAGTGACCCATCGCCTGCGGCGTCTGGTCGTTCTGCCACGACGTCGAGAACACGGTCGGCGAGCAAAGTTCGCCCGCGATCTGCGACGGGCCGGCATTGGCGATGATGAGGAAGGTCTTGGAGTCGACGATAGGCTTGAGCGATGCCAGCAACACGTTCGACCAGATGTAGCCGGCGATGAAATCGACCTTGTCGGACTCAATCAGCTTCTCGGTCTTCTGCTTGCCGACTTCCGGCTTGAAGCCGTCGTCTTCGTAAATCACCTCGACCGGCAGGCCACCCATCTTGCGGCCAATGTGATCGAGCGCGAGCTCGAAGGAATTGCGCATATCCTCGCCGATGTTGGCAACCGGCCCGCTGAATGTGCTGACGAAGCCGATTTTGATTGATTTTTGTTGAGCCGCGGCCGGGCCCGCTGCGAGCAGCAGAGCGGCGCTCGCGGCGAAAAGTGCTTTACGCATGTGACATCCTCCCAGAGGGCCATTCGGCCCTTTTCCTTCAGATCGTCTAATGTAGCGGCAGACGCGCCATAAGGTCCACAAGCGCGAGGGCGCGCGAATTATATTTCGGCCTGATTTCGACTTGATTTTGCTTTGGCGCAGTGAGCGATATCGCCGGTATTTCCGGCTCGGGGGCCATGCAGCACCGGCCATTGACCGGCGCGGCACGGCACCGGCAGTCTAGCGCGCCCGCCCTTTGGAGGGCCCATCGCCGGGAATTCAACTTTTGTCCAAAGCGCTCGAAAAAACCTATGACGGCATCATTATCGGTGCCGGCCATCACGGGCTGATCCTGGGAAGCTATCTTGCCCGCGCCGGCCTCAATATCTTGCTGGTGGAACGCCGGCTGACTTACGGCGGCGGCCTGTGCACGCGCGAAGTGACGCTGCCCGGTTTCTATCACAACCTGCACTCGATCAATCATTTCCACATCAGCGAGACGCCTTGGTTCAAGGATCTCAACCTCGGCGAGCGCGTCACCTACATCACGCCGCGTTACGAATTCGGCCAGGCGCATCATGATGGTTCGGCGCTGGTGCTTGGCCGCGACCTTGAAGAGTCGCTGGCAAACATCGCGCGGTTTTCCAAAAAAGATGCCGCAACATTCCGCGAATGGAATCGTAAAGCCGAAAAAATCACCGCAGAGATCTTCCTGCCTGAGCGCTACGCCGAACCGCTGGCGAAAGACGAGCGCGAAGCGTTGCTGTCGCGCACAGCACTGGGCCGCGAATTCCTTGAGGTCTCCAATCGCCAGCCGCTCGATGTCGTGCGCGAATTGTTCGAGAACGAACACGTTCGGCTGCTGTTCCTGTTCAAGGTGTCGCTGTTCGGCACCTGGCTGGTCGATACGATGTCGAAGACATCGCCGATGGGCTCGGTGATCCGGGCCTTCGATCTCGAAAGCGGCTACCAGCTTTGCGAAGGCGGCTCGTTCAATCTGGCGCGGGGGCTGATGGAAGCCTTCATCGCTGCCGGCGGCACGTTCCAGCCGCAGGTCAATATCGACCGCATCGTGATCGAGAACGGCCGCGCCGCCGGCATCGAACTGGCCGATGGCCGCACCGTCCGCGCGCGCCAATTCGTTGCGTCGACGCTCGACGTGCACCAGACATTCGAGGATTTGGTCGGACGCGAGCAGTTGCCTGCGGCGTTCCTCAAAAAACTTGACGCTTTCCAATATACGGCCTGGAGCCTTTTCGGCCTGCATCTCGCGCTCAATGAAAGCCCGCGCTTCGCGGCGGAAAAATTCGATCCCAATATCAATCGCTCGCTAAAATGGAGTATCGGCGCCGAGACGATGGAAGATTTGTTCTCCGCTCATCAGGATGTGCAGGCTGGGCGTGTTCCGAAAATCGTCCAGTTCGGCTCAGGGCCGTTGAGCCTGCTCGACCCCACACAAGCGCCTCCAGGCAAGCACACAACCTATTGCTGGCACGTGATGCCTCTGAACCCCGATCTCAGCGGCAAGAGCTATGACAATTTCAAGGAAGAGTTCTCCGACAAAATTATCGAATGCTTTGCGCGCTACTGTCCCAATATGACATCCAAGAACATCCTCGGGCGTTACGTCTACAC
>JBATYN010000420.1:0-6790 GCA_049674125.1 Pseudolabrys sp.
ACCCGATGTCGTGTGCCTCTATTCGGAGGACCGAAAGTTCTTTCTTCATGGTGAACTCTATTGTGCACTGGCCTCCGCGATAGGAAAGGGTCGAAAGACAGTTCGGAGCCTCGTGCGCGAGTTGGAACGGGATTTTCCATCCGACAAAATTCACGAAGCCTTGAAGCGGCTGGTCGACCGGCGCTATGTCCTTCTAGCATCACGTTCTTCCACTGGTGCAGTGGCCGCCTATTGGGCAAGCCTCGGCCTGTCCCCGGAGAGCGCCGAGAGAAGTCTCCAGAAATGTCGTGTGCGCATTCAATCGATCGACGTGCAGGGAGCGACGGAACTCGGCACTGCGCTGAGTGGGCTGGGTGTTCGCATTGTAAAGCGCTCGCCCGACCTGACGGTCACGCTGGTGAGCGATTATCTCGACGGACGCCTAGCCGAGTTGAATCGGCTGCATCTGTCGGACCATGCGCCTTGGCTGCTTGTCCAACCTTCCGGAATTTTCCCCTTGGTCGGGCCAGTGTTCAGGCCAGGCAAGAGCGCCTGTTGGACTTGTCTTGCCGATCGCATGAAACGGAACCGGGAGGTTAAGGCACTTCTTGATCGCAGACAGGCCCGCTGCGTCGCCATCTCGCCGTTGGCCCGGAACACGATCGGACACAGCGCCATCCAGCTTGCAGCAGTCGAAATCGCGAAGGCGATCGCTACCGACTTTCGCACGGAATTGCGCGATCACATCATCAGCCTCGACCTGTTGGGCTCGACAATCGTTAAGCATCACGTGGCGGCCCGCCCGCAGTGTCCAAGCTGTGGTAGCAAGAAGCTGCGGAACCCAATTCGTGCGCCCGCACCGTTCGACCTTGGCGTCGGCAGCAAGCTGGTCATGACGAGCGGGGGGTACCGGACCGTATCGCCCAGCGCCACCGTTGCACGTTTCCGAAAGCTCGTGAGCCCCCTCACAGGCGTGGTCTCGCGCCTCGAACGGATCGAAGCCGACTTGCCCTCGAACACTAACTACTATGCCGCCCACAACTTTTCGGCGCCCGCCAAGACGGTCAATGAGCTCAGGGCAGGACTGAGCGGCGGCAGCTTTGGCAAGGGCAGTACTGCCGAGCAGGGCGAAGCCAGCGCGCTCATGGAGGCGATCGAACGTTATTCCGGGATTTTTCAGGGCGACGAAATCAGAGTGACACGACGGTTCACGGATTTCCCGTTGGGCGATGCCATTGTTCCCAATGACGTCCTGCTGTTTAGCGATAAGCAGTACCTACAGGACCAAGCACTGACGACCGACCCGGATGAAGCGCCGTCGACGCTGACCCAATTCGATCGATCGGCAGAGATCGAGTGGTCCCCGGTCTGGTCTCTGCGCGACGGACGCTTCAAATATCTTCCGACCAGCCTCTTATATTTTTTCTACAGGGGCCCCGGCCAGATCAATGCGGATTCCAACGGTTGCGCGGCCGGCAACACACTTGAGGAAGCAATCGTCCAAGGTTTCCTCGAGCTGGTAGAACGTGATGCATACGCAATCTGGTGGTATAATCGGTTGCAGCGGCCGGAAATAGATCTCGGCCAGTTCGACGATTCCTACATCAGCGATCTGCAAACCCGGTTTGCCGAAATCGGACGCCGGCTTTGGGTTCTCGATGTCACCACCGATCTCGGGATTCCGAGCTTTGTGGCGATATTGCACTGGATAGATAACTCGCAGGAAAATATCGAATTCGGGTCTGGCGCGCACTTTGATACTCGAATCGCTTTGCTGCGTGCGCTGACCGAGTTGAACCAATTCCTGTCCATCGGTCTCATGGGAGGCGGAACCGGAGAGAAGTCGAGCCTTGATGGCTCCACTCCATTGCGTCTGCGGGACCATCTTTTTTTGACGCCGAGCGACAAACCTGCGGTCCAGTATGGCATCGGCTCGAAGTTCGGCCGCCTCGACTCGCGTGGGCAGGTGACTGCCTGCATGGATATCGCCAAGCGAGAGGGCCTCGATTTTCTCGTCCTCGATCAAACGCGCATGGACATCAATGTCCCGGTCGTCAGGGTGATCGTTCCGGGGCTGCGGCATTTCTATCGCCGCTTTGCGCCTGGCCGACTTTACGATGTTCCGGTAAAGCTCCGATTGCGAGACCGACCACTGTCGGAAAACGAGCTCAATCCACTTCACCCCCATACCTGAGGGTTATCTCCGACTTGCGCGCCGCCGGAATAAAGAAAGGGCGACGGGCTCCACAGCCAACTGTTTCCGCCCGGCTGGGCGGTCACGTCACGCTTGAAGCGCAGGCGAATGGACAGATCATTGCTTGCTTCGAAGGCTATTCAGTCGATTTGGGAACGTTCAGCGCTGGGGCAGCGGCGCGCGCGCACGACCTGCGTATTGGTCTGCCGCTCGCCTCATTTGCGTCCGGAACCCGGAACATCGACAAGGAGATGCACCTATTGGTCCGGCGTCTGGCCAGGCACGGTCTATTGGAATACCGCCTCCAGTGTCCTCGAAACGACGAGGACCAGGTCGTGGTCGAACCGCAGGCTGCTGATTATTGGCCGGGAACGGCACATCTCGTAGATGCCGATACTCTCGTCCTGTCACGGTTTGCCTACATACGACGGCGAGGCAACGACATGGTGCTGGAGTCGCCGCGCGCCGGCGCATTGTTCAAAATTTGCAATCCGAAGATCGCGAGCGCCATCGCCACACTTTCTGCACCCCAAAAAATCAAATGGCTTCGTCGGCAAGACGGTTTTCCGGGGATCCAGCTTCTTGCCCTTCTGGTGGATTGCCAAATTCTTTTCAAGATCAAGGCAGCCAGCGACGGTGGTCTCCGAGCGACCGAGGGAGATGGTAATCTCGTTCTTTGGGACTTCCACGATCTTTTGTTCCATACGCGCAGCACGGAAGGCCGACAGGCGAACCCCCTAGGCGGGGTGGGTCTATATGCCGGTGTCGTACCGCCGTTACCGGCAGTGCGGCGTCGCTGGCCTGGCAAGAAGGTCAATTTGGGCAAGTTCCCCGCCGCGCCTTCGGAGGCAATCTCGCCGTTCGCAAAGCTTCTGTACGAACGTCACTCCACCCGCAGCTTCGATGACCAGAGACCGATCACGCTCGCCGAGCTTTCACGGTTTCTCGACAATACAGCACGTGTTTTGTCGAGATGGAGAAGCAGGGTCGACCTCGGCGCCGGCGGTCCATTGGTCTCGTACGCCATTAGGCCGTATCCATCGGCGGGCGCGAGCTACGAACTCGAACTCTATCTCGCGGTCGACAAATGCGAAGGGCTTACGCGTGGTTTCTATCACTACGACGCTGGCAGCCACGCGCTAGCGTCAATCGGCGTCCGCACGCATGAGCTCGAAGCGCTGTTGACGGGAGCCAAATTTGCGATGGACGCGTCTGCCGCGCCCCAAATCCTGATCACGATTTCTGCACGGTTTGGCAGGATGTCATGGAAGTACAGCTCGCTCGCATATGCGCTCATTCTGAAGGACGTCGGCGTATTGACTCAAACGCTCTACCTGATGGCAACCGACATGGGGCTCGGCGGCTGTGCGATCGGGAGCACGAATATCGATCTATTCGCGAAGATGACGGGAATTGCATTCCACGTCGAGGGCCCTGTCGGTCAATTTGCGTTGGGCCGCGGCTCGAGATTGGGGGCTACCGGCTGAACATCTGCCAGCCTCAGCGTACCTCGGGCAAAGGCCATGCGTTTAGCGACGCCGCCGTCCAAGCGCGCACCGTTCCCGGATTTACCAAGACCATCGCCGGCTGCGAGCATCGGAAGGATTGCGCGATCCGACGCGCTCGAAATACCCGATAGCTTTGTGGCCTCGCTTTCCTTCCAGAGCGAATATTGCCCCCTGAGGGTCTGTGCATTGGACGATCCAACTGCCGCCCGGCAGTTCAAGCGGGCCATCGAGAATCTGGCCGCCACCGGTCTTCACGCGTTGCACCGCTGCGTCTATATCGCCGATGTTGAAGTAATAAAGCCAGAAGGGGAATGGAATCATCGGGGGCTTGGTGAGCATGCCACCGATCGTCTGCCCGCCGACGGAGAACAGTTGATATGTTCCCATTTCTCCGATGTCGGCGTCGGCTTTTTGCCAGCCAAAAAGCTCCTCGTAGAAAGCCAACGCCTGCTCCCAGTCGTCGGCGAGCAATTCGTGCCAGCCGACGCGGCCTAGTGCATCCAGCTCTGCTGGCTGATCTTGGCCGGGTTTTTGCCACTTGAACAACGCGAGCCGTGCAGTTTGCGGGTCAGCGAAGATTGAAAAACGGCTGATGTTTGAAACGTCCGTCGGTGGGACGTGCACGACTCCGCCGAGACGCTTAATCTGGTCGGCGGCACCGTCTACGTTGTCGACTCCGACATACCCAATCCAACTCGGCTTTCCGCCCATTTTCCTTGCTTCCCCCGGTAGGTCCATCATCCCGCTGACAGGGACCCTTCCAATCGTAAACAAGGTATAGGCTCTACCGGGTATTGACGCATCCAGCACGCCCCAACCCATGACCTTAGTGTAGAAGGCCTTGGCAGCTTCCATGTCTGTCGTAATCAATTCGTACCAGGTGAAACGGCCGTGAGAGTTGACCACGTCTGGTTCTCCCGTTTTGAGTCTGCAGAAGCCGCGGTGCTCGTAAGCAGGTCAGCTAACTTAATTTGGATTTGTGGCCGGAGCACCCTCGGGCGAAAACTTGGGGGTTTTTTGTTGGCGCCGATACCGCGCGCCATGTCCGCATCTGGGGGTAAAGCAGACATGGCGTTTTGTGCCGCACATGTCCGACCTTAGCGCGTGCTCTTGCTTGTTCCGGTGCGATTTTTCTGACCGCGCCGATGGTATAGCGCCGCACCGGGGCGCCGCGACCTGCGCCGGCCCTGTAGACGACCACATAGGACATTGCGCCTGAGGGTCGCACACGAACACCAAAGGCGGACACAGTATCATCCCAAACGGTGAACTCGCTTCCGTTGGGCTTCAGCGCGTCCACCGTGCGCTTAGTAATTCGTTGACCGGTCATTTGGCACGCTCGCTGCAATTTCAGTCGGGGGCAACACCGAATTGGAAACCACCGGAATTTCCTGATAGCAACGTAAAAGGCAAAAGCTTAAAACAACTGAGTTTATATCGCTCAGGGAAAGTGTAGGAATGTCAGGGAAATAGATATAATAAGACTACGAATCTGGGGTCAGGAGTTCGAATCTCTTCGGGCGCGCCACTTAGTACTCACCTGCGAACACCCTGCCTCATCGTTCCGGCTGGCGATGACGGCTCGTTCGAGCACGTCCTTGCTGCCTTTGATTCGGATCTGGCTGTCGTCGACCTCGATGACGTCGACAAGCGACCGCATGTAAGACTTCCGAAATGGCACAGAACCGGTAGTGAAGTGCTCTCGCATCATGCGTCCAAAACGTTCGACTAGCGCAGGATCGATATCGATCGGAGACGTCGAAAGCTCTTTGGCGCGTTCCAGAGCAGCCTGTGCCCGGTCACGATCCGCCTTAAGCGTGTTCAGTCGATCTTTGAGAACTTCATCCAAATCGGTCAGTCCGTCTTCAACAAGCCGGTAAAGGCGCTTGAGCTTCTCATCGGCGTCAGTTACTTCCCGTTGCAAAGCGACCAGTCGGGCATTGAGGTTTTCCAACTTCTCGGCGCGCCGCAATGAAAGTGACATCAACATTTCGGTGAGTCGTTCTGGCTTGAACAGCCGATCAATCAGATGATTGGTGACCAGGGTATCGAGCTTGTCCATGGGGATTGAGCGTCCCTTGCAGACTGATTTGCCCTTGGTCGCACAGTTCGAGCAGGTGTAATAGCGATAGACGCGCCCACCTTTCGAGGTGCCGGTGCGGAGCATCATGCCGCCGCCGCAGGTTGCGCACACCGCCAATCCGGTCAGTAAAATTGGACCGGTTGTAACACGCGGAGCGATCACCTTTGGACTGCGAGCGTGCAATTGACGCTGTACCTGCTTGAAAACGTATGGCTCGATTATGGCTGGCACCGAGATTTTAATGATTTCTTCCTCGGGCTTTTTGTCCCTCGTTTTTGACGAAGCCCGATTAAATCTCGCGCGGCCGATATAGATGGTGTTGGTCAATAGCTTGTGGATGCTGACGACACCGAAGGTCATGCCTCTGCGGGTACGATACCCGCGAGTGTTCAGCCATTTGACGATTTGCTTGACCCCGCGTGCGCCGGATTTTCCATCGCCGTGAAGGTACAGTTTGAAGATGAGCCGAACCGTCTCGGCTTCGACCGGATCAACGTCGAGCTTTTTCTTGACCTTCGCCCCGCGCTTCTCGGCTTCAATGACCCTATAACCGAGAGGAGGCATCGACCCGTTCCAGAATCCCTGACGGGCGTTTTCCTTCATTGATCGGAGGACGTGCTTCGCATTCTCTTTCGACTGATATTCGTCGAAGAGAGCAATGACCTTGCGCATCATTGCCTGAACAGGTTCGCTTTCATCGCCGACCGGCTGTGTTATGGAGATGACCTTGACGCCGTGTTTTGCAAGCTTGCGAAGATAAAACTCTTGCTCAAATGCCTCGCGGAAGAACCGGCTGTAACTATGCACGACGATGAAATCGAAGGCACGTTCGCCGTCGCAGGCGCGTTCGATCATCTGCTGGAAAACGGGACGGCGATCATCGCCGGCGGAAGCGCCCGCTTCTATAAACTCGGCGACCACTGTGTAGTCCTTGGCGCGACACCAAGTCTTCAACTGGGTTCTCTGATCAGGAATTGAAAGGTCGTGCTTGGCCTGCCGGTCCGTCGATTCGCGCAAGTAGAGGGC
>JBATYN010000421.1:0-1772 GCA_049674125.1 Pseudolabrys sp.
GTCCCGGCCAGCGTCGCACCATCGCCGTCACAAAATCTGACAGGTCTGGAAGATCAGCTCCGCCGCATCACCGATCAGATCGAAACACTTCGGCGTCCGGGCGTGGAAGAAGCGATCAATGCACTGCGCGTCGAGCTTGGCGAGATCAGCCGCACGCTCAATGACGCGATGCCGCGCCACGCGATCGAAATCATCGAAAAGCAGGTTCAATGGCTGACTGAGCGGATCGCCGAAGGCCGGCATGCTTGCGTCGACAGCGGCACGTTAGCAGGCATCGAGAATGGGCTCGCCGAGGTCCGTGACGCGCTGCGTGATCTGACGCCGGCGGAAAACCTCGTCGGATACACGGACGCAATCGAGGCGCTCGCCTACAAGATCGATCTTATCGTGGTGCAGAACGACCCGGCCACGATGCTTAAGCTCGAGCGCTCCGTCGCCACGTTGCGCGAAATGGCAGCGCACGTTGCTTCGAACGAGACCGTGAGCAGCCTCGCCGCGCAGGTCCAGGTGCTGGCTGAAAAAATCGATCGCCTTGCGATCGGTGGAGGCACGGGCGACGCGATCAACAAGCTCGAACTTCGCATTGATGCCCTTAGCCGCGCGCTGACCGAGCGCGCGCATAGCGGCGATACATTGCCGCCGCGCCTGGAAACGCTGCTCCGGTCGCTGTTCGACAAGATCGAGCAGCTTCAACAGTCGCGTGGTGACAATATTGCGCTGACGCATCTCGAAGACCGGATTGCCAAATTGGTCGAGCGGTTGGACGCCTCGGACGCGCGCTTCAACCATCTTGAAGCGATCGAACGGGGCGTGACTGATTTGCTGGTCCACATCGAGGATCTGCGTACAAACAAGGAAAGCTTTGCTCTTCGCGCCGAGGTCACCCCGGGTTTTGGCGAACTCAGGCAGGATTTTGCGCGCACGCAGGATGCCATGGAAGCAGTACATGGCACGCTGGACCGCCTCGTTGACCGTCTGGCTATCATAGAAAAAAGCATTCACGCCGATCGGCAAAAGCCCGCGGAGTGCGAGACCGATATCCTTGAACTCACGCAGCCCGTTGCTTCGGCCGAGCCCGCTATCCGTGCTCCCGATATAGCGCCGGGCCTGCCGTCCAATACGGCACTGCAAATGCCGATCCCGCCGGCAGCGACCGAGCCGAAACAATCAGCGTCCGCGGAATTCTCCAATTTGGGCCTGCGGCCCGTGGGCGTGGCTGCAATTGATCCCGGCCTGGCCGCAGATCAGCCGCTTGAACCCGGTTCCGGACCTCCAACCACTGGCGTTTATCCGGGCGCGCGCATTGTCACATCAGAAGCGGCATCGGGCAGCCTGCGGTCAAACACATCGACGAATGCCAGCAAATCGAGCTTCATTGCCGCGGCCCGGCGCGCCGCTCAGGCCGCGGGGCAAGATCCCAAGGGCCGCCCGGCGCGTCCGCAAAGTTTCAACACCGGCAACGCCGGAAACAAACCGCTGCGCACCAAAGTGATAACGCGCGTCAAGTCGTTGTTCCTGGCGGCGAGCATCGTTGCCATCATCGTCGGCTCAATCCAGTTCGCCAGCAACGTCTTCAATTTCGGAATTTTCGATACGATTGACTCCAAGTTCGCGACAACTGCGGACCCGGACACCACACACACCGACACCGCTGAGGAATCGGCTGAATCTGGTGGCGCGACGACGCTCGCCGACGACCAACCGAAGCCCGCGCCGGCGGTGGCTCCTGTCGCCGCCGACGCAAATGTCACCGGATCGCTGCTGGCGCCGCC
>JBATYN010000422.1:0-2278 GCA_049674125.1 Pseudolabrys sp.
TTCCCGCGCACTCGCCGCCGCGAAGCCGAAGCGGCTTCGCTTCGGCGAAGCGGGAGAGGGAATTCAGCACTGGGTCCCCGCTGGAGCCTGCACTCGGGCCGGCGAAGCCGGACCCGGGTGCGGGGACGAGCGGGATAAGCAAGCGCGTGCCGTATTCTAGAGTGCGCGCCACCCCGATTGCATCGACAACACCGGCCGCATAGCATGTTCGCCATGAGGTTGCTGGCCTTAAGGGCCGGAACTCTTTAGGATTTTCACGAATAAACGATAAGGGAGGCCGCTATGCCGGCAACACATAAAATTCTGATCATGGGCGCGTCCTATGGATCGCTGCTCGCCTCCAAGATCCTGTTTGGTGGCCATTCCGTGCACCTGGTCTGCCTGCCGGCGGAAGCGGATCTGATCAACGGGGAAGGTTTCCGCGTGCGGATGCCGGTGAAGGGCCGCAAGGATCAAATCGAAATCGACTCGCGCAAGCTGCCCGGGAAAGTTACTGCAGGCGGCGCTGCGGGCGTGAACCCGAAAGACTATGACCTCGTCGGCCTCGCGATGCAGGAACCGCAATATCGCTCGCCGGGCGTGCGCGAATTGCTCGACGCCGTTGCGAAATCGAAAGTTCCGTGCATGTCGATCATGAACATGCCGCCGCTTCCCTACGTGAAGCGCATTCCGGGTCTCAACTACGATGCTCTCAAGCCGGCTTATACTGATCCGACCGTGTGGGATAATTTCGAGCCTGGGCTGTTGACCTTGTGCAGCCCTGATCCGCAGGCGATCCGGCCGCCCGAGGAGAAGGTCAACGTGCTGCAGGTGACGCTGCCGACAAACTTCAAAGTCGCGAAGTTCGACAACGACATGCACACCGCAATTCTGCGCCAGCTGGAGAAGGACATCGACGCGGTGCGCTTCGATACTCCGGAAGGTAAGATCGAACTGCCGGTAAAATTGCGCGTGCACGATTCGATTTTCGTGCCGCTTGCCAAGTGGTCGATGTTGCTGGCGGGAAATTACCGCTGCATCACCAAAGACGGTATGCGTACGGCGCAGGAAGCGGTGCATTCGAACATCGAGGAGTCGCGTTCAGTTTATAATTTCGTGTTCGACCTCTGCGTGAAACTCGGCGCGGCACCGAGCGACCTGGTGCCGTTCGAAAAATACGCCGCAGCGGCCCAGAGTCTGACGCGTCCGGCCTCCGCCGCGCGGGCGTTGCAGAACGGGGCGCCCAATATCGAGCGCGCCGACAAGCTTGTGCAGCTGATCGCCAAGCAGAAGGGCCTGAGCCATCCGGTGATCGACGGGATCGTCGCGCTGGTCGACTCGCGGCTCGAGGCCAACCGTAAAAAAGCGGCGGCTTAGGCCCGATTCGGGGCCGTTCAGCCGCCCGCCGGCGGTGGCGGGTTGTGGAAAACCCGGGCTAAAAGCCGGGCGCGCGGCCGGCCCTGCGCCGAAACGTCATGTACCAGTCCCAATTTGTGACATTCACGCAACAGCCTCAGACTTTCTGTCGATAGAGGCCTGATTCGCCTAAAAAGGCGGCAATTGCCACCGTTTTTGGCTTGCGGTAGCCGGCTGTCACAGGTCTAAATTTGCGAGTAATGCACGTCAAAGCGCTTACAGGTCGATCGCAGCCGGGGAAATCTACGGCTCTGTAGGCGGGGTGGCAGGCAAATGGGGATCGGTTCGGCCCTCGGACCGATCGAATTAAAGGGGCAGACTCGATGAAGAAAGTTGTGTTGTCGGTTGTCGCGGCGCTTGCGGTTTCGGCCGCTTTCCCCGCCTTTGCGGCAGACCTGCCGGCGAAAGCTCCCAAGGTTGCTCCGGCTCCTCCGCCGAGCCCGTGGGACATCGCGTTCGGTTCGGCCATCATGAACGATTACATTTTCCGCGGTGTGACCCAATCCGGTCACAGGCCGTCGGTCGCAGCTTATTTTGAGCCGCGCTACAACGTTACGTCGAACGTGCAGCTCTATGCCGGTCTCTCCGGTGAGAGCATCAAGTTCGCGAACAACGCGGCAGCAGAAATTGACTTCTACGGCGGCGTTCGCCCGACCTTCGGTCCGGTCGCCTTCGACTTTGGCTTTTGGTACTACTACTACCCGGGTGGGAACTGCTACGCGTTCGGGGGTGTCGATCCGGCGTGCAACGGCCCAGAGCTTCCCAGCTTCAACGTCGCCAAGTCGGTGGCGAGCTTCTACGAAGTGTACGGCAAAGTTGCCTACACCTGGACCGACTGGACCTTCGGCGCGAACTTCTATTATTCGCCGAACTTCCTGAACAC
>JBATYN010000423.1:0-1827 GCA_049674125.1 Pseudolabrys sp.
TTTTAGCTTCGCGATATTGTTCTGGTGTGCAGCCAAATCCAAAACTGTCCTGCGGGTCTGATAGCTAAACCAGCCGCTCATCCACGCAGAAAAGTCACGAGACATCGATGGCGACATTGCTAGATATTGGCCGCAAGTAAATGCATCCATATTGACGGTAACCTGCGCGTTCGCTGCCAACGGAAGAAGCGAGACCGCAAATGCCGTGCTAATCAACCGAAATTTCATTTTGCTCATCCTGTTAGGTGCTGCACATTTTGGCATACGAGGCGATCCATACCCTGCGCGCATTGACGTAAATCAAATCCTGCGACGGCGACGTGCGTATCTCGTCGACCTACGATGGTACTATTCTGACGTGTGATCGGGAGGTATTGGCGCAATTACCACACAGCACTTATGTCCGCTTTACTCCTGAAAATGGGCATTTCGCCATCAGACTTCGCTTGACGCGTGTCAATGCCGAGGTGTTTAGAAGGTATTGTGATCTGTGCTATTTCACGCGGCTTACAACCGTGTTTGACCGGACCCGCGAAGTACCTGGCGCGATTGTCCCAGCCCGATTCTCGCTTTGCGTGGCGTTCGGGATAATCATGGCTATGTTAGCCGTCACAAATGCGAAAGCTCAAGATGCCGAACCAAGGTCGTACACGAATACGCCGGTCGGACTAAATTTCCTGATTGCCGGCTACCTTTACTCCCAGGGAAAAATTGCCTTCGATCCATCCTCGTCGATCGCCGACGCACAATTTCATTCCCATACCGGGGTTCTGGCCTACGTGCGATCGTTCGATGTAGGGGGTAAATCTGCCAAGTTCGATGTGATACTGCCCTATTCGTCTTTTTCCGCGCAGGGTCTTGTAGACGGCCAGCCGCGATCGCGCGAGATGTCGGGATTGGGCGATCCGCGATTTCGCTTTTCGGTAAACCTGTTCGGTGCTCCTGCGCTTTCAGTGAAGGAGTTTGCGAACTATCAGCAGGACCTCATTATCGGGATAAGCCTGCAAATGTCGGCCCCGCTGGGGCAGTACGACAGCAGCAAATTGCTCAACCTCGGCAACAACCGATGGTCGCTCAGACCCGAGCTGGGTATATCCAAGGCGTGGGGTCCGTGGACGCTGGAGGTCGCTCCCAGCGTTACATTTTTCACCGACAATACTGATTTCTTCAATGGGAGCACGTTTGCGCAGGCGCCGATTTACCTGGTGCAGGGGCATATCATTTACAATTTTGAATCCGGCGCCTGGGTGTCGTTGGATGGTACCTACTTTATAGGCGGCCGCACCACCTTGAATGGTGTGAAGGGGGTTAACGAGCAAGCGAACACGCGCGCCGGCTTGACCGTTGCTCTACCGGTGGATCGCTACAACTCTATCAAATTTAATGCCAGCACTGGCATCTCGACCCGCACCGGCAGCGAGTTCAGCATCTTCGGAGTCGCGTGGCAGTATCGTTGGGGTGGCGGATATTGATTGATGAGCGGTGACCCCACCAATGTCCGCTTTCGGGTCATTCGCGACCTATTCAAGACACTGTGGTGCGTTCGCTTCAGGAAGAAATGGCGTTCAGCAGCATCAAACTCACAAAGATTGCTGTCAGGGACAGGCCGAAAAGCCCGGTCGTTGTGCGTTCGCTCATCTTCAACCCTTCGCGGTTCCGAGCGGTTTTGCTATGCTGCTTTAAGACGTCCTTGCGCAAGCAGGGCGGCTGGTTTGGAGCGGCTTGTTTGCGATCAGCGTCGGGAGTCGCCTCAGCGAATGGCCGCGTTCTCTTTGCCTGCGTAGGCGATCGGCTGCCCCGCCTTCATGACGCCGGGGTCGGCGGTGT
>JBATYN010000424.1:0-4295 GCA_049674125.1 Pseudolabrys sp.
ACCAGCGGGGCGCCGGCATCGGCCAGCGCGTGATATTCCTTGTTGAGTGCGACCGACAGATCCATCAGCAGATCGAGACGATTTTTGTAGTGTTCGTTCGTGAGCATCAATGCCAGGATCTGCGCCGAGATCGAGCCGATCTTCACCGGCCTGTCCGTCATCGGCGCGATGGCTTTGTAGGCGCGATCGAGCTGCAGTGTTGTTTCGCCAATCTTGTCTGTGACCGGCGGCGTCATGCGGGTCTCAATCACCTCCCACATCAAATCGCCGGGACCTTTGTCCGCCATGAAGCCTGCGGGCGGCACCTCCACGCGCGGCGCGCCGATGCCAGCTACGCGCTCCGTTACGTAACTCACCCAACCGCGGCCGGCGACGTCATCGTCCAGTCGCGCGTCTCCGTCGACGAAGATGTCGATCCCGGCGCGATGTTGGGCAGCGACATGGCAGGCGAGGCAATCGAAATGCTGTTCGCGGTAGGCCAAGCGGGAAAACCCCTGCGAAAGCGGGATGCCACGCAGGTTCTCGGTGTACCAGTTTGGACGGGGAAGAGCTCCCGTGGTGGTTGTGAGAAGAGCCTTATTTCTGGTGGCCGTAAACACGCTTACTTCTCCGATTTCGCCTATGGAAAGCTACGCTGCAAGCGTCGGGTTGTTGAGGTAAACTCAAGTCTGTAAGTGCAACAAGGTCAAGCGTGGGAAAAAATGGCAGCGTCAGAAGTAATACAGACAATCTCGCGACTGACGCCGCTTGCCGATGTGCTGGCAATTGTTGATACCGAAGTGAAATCGGTTACCCAGCGCACAGTCGAAGTGTCAACGGCGGCCGGCCGCACACTTGCGTCCGATGCGTCGGCGCCAGCTCGGCCAGCCTCTGCGCTAGCGTTGCAGGATGGTTGGGCGCTCAACGCCGACGAGACCTTAGGTGCCGGAGGCTATGCTCCAACGCCTCTTATGCGCACACCATCACGCATCGAAGCAGGACAATCATTGCCTGCCGGGACAGACAGTGTCGCGCCGCTGAGTGCGGTGAAAGTCATTGATGGTCGAGCTGAAGTACTGCTCGCGGTCAATCCGGGAGATGGTGTGTTGGCGGCGGGCGGTGACAGCGACTCGGCAATTCCTCTTCGGCGTGCCGGAGAACGCTTGCGCGCTACAGATCTCGCGGCCCTTTCCGCTATTGGTATCGCACGTGTCACTGTGCGCGAGCCGCGAATACGAATCCTCCCGTTGCGTGGCAGCGGCATCATCAATGCTGCCGCCCGTCTAGTAACAACGGATATCGAGCGTCGTGGCGGTTCGGCAAAGCTAGATGAAAGCGGCCGCGGTCTCGATGTCGCAATGGCTGCGGAAAGTGCGGACGCAATTGTCGCAATTGGTGGCACGGGCAGCGGGCGCAACGACAACAGCGTGCAGACGCTCGTTCGCGAAGGCCGACTTGCTGTACATGGTGTGGCACTCACGCCGGGCGAAACAGCTGCACTTGGCTTCGTTGGCGCAAGACCAGTACTGCTTTTGCCGGGACGGCTCGATGCCGCACTGAGCGTTTGGCTCATTGTCGGGCGGCGCTTACTTGATCGGCTTGCTGCCGCGAAAAACAGTGAGAACGACCCGGCTGAGACCTTGCCTCTCACGCGCAAGATTAGCTCGACGGTGGGCTTAGCGGAAATTGTCGCAGTGCGCCGCATCGCCGGCCAAGCGGAGCCGCTGGCATCTAAGTATCTGCCGTTGTCGCTACTTGCTCGCTCAGACGGGTGGGTTTTGGTGCCGGCGGAGAGCGAGGGGTATCCTGGAGGATCACTCGTTCAGTTAAGGCCGTGGCCATGAATGATATAAAATAAGCGACTTACAATGGGCGACAACCGAAAGTCACGGCCAGACAAGGACAGCGACTTGGTGTCGCGTGTCCGCGCTGCGGCGCGGCAAGAACAATTTCTTGAGGTCGTGTCAGCCGAAGAGGCACACGCGCGCTTCGAACGCCATCTCGACCTCACGCCGCTTACTGCCGAGACGGTGGTGCTTGCCGCAGCGCGCACCCGTGTACTCGCGTGTGATGTCGTGGCTTCGGTCGATGCACCTCCGTTTGATCGGTCCATAGTCGACGGCTTTGCCGTACGTGCGGCCGATACAGTGGGTGCCAGCGACGGCAATCCCAGGACGCTCACACTCAACCCGGAAGTTATTGCCTGCGGTCACATGCCTACCGCACCGGTCGTGACCGGAACATGCACGGCGATTGCTACCGGGGGAGTTATCCCGCGTGGTGCTGATGCTGTTGCGATGATCGAGCAAACGGAACTGGTCGAAGAAGGTGCACCGCGTATTGAGCTCCGCCGTGCTGCGGCGCCGGGCCAATTCGTCTCATATGCTGGCTCCGACATTGCGCGCGGCGAGACATTGTTGCGGCGCGGCACGCGTATCGGCGCGCGCGAAATCGGGATGCTTGCGGCTTGTGGTCTCGACCGCGTCGAAGTTGTGCGCCGGCCGAAAGTTGCGGTGCTTTCGACCGGTGACGAGCTCGTCGAGCCAGGCAGGTCCCTCAAGCCGGCAGGCGTTTACGACAGCAACGGTGCGATTATCGCGGCTGCCGTCGCCGAGGCTGGTGGTGAGCCGCTAATGCTTGGCTCCTATCCCGATGATGCGGCGGCACTGGAAAAAGCTGTGCGCGGAGCGCTTGCGGCGAGCGATATCGTGGTCCTGTCCGGAGGCACTTCGAAAGGTGCCGGCGATCTGTCGCATCGCGTTGTGTCGCAGCTGGGCAAACCGGGAATTCTGGTGCACGGGGTTGCGCTCAAGCCGGGAAAGCCGCTGTGCCTTGGTGTCATCGACGACAAACCAATCGTCGTGCTGCCGGGATTTCCGACTTCGGCAATCTTTACGTTCCACGCCTTTGTCGCGCCGGTGATCCGTGCCCGCGCAGGACTTTCGCCGGAGGCAGCGGAAACGATAAGTGCGCGGGTACCGGTGCGGGTCGCGTCTGAACTCGGCCGCAAGGAGTTTGTCCTTGTGTCATTGGTTGAGGGTGAGGGCGGCCCCGTGGCATTCCCTATTGGGAAGGGCTCCGGCGCTGTAACGAGTTTCTCGCAAGCCGATGGATTTTTCGAAATTGACGCCCTCGCATCAGCGCTCGAGGCCGACCGCCAAGTGCAGGTGACGCTCATGAGTGGCGCGGCACGCGCGCCCGACCTTGTCATTATGGGTAGCCATGACGTTGCGCTTGATGCGGTGGTGGGCGGCCTCGCCGACCGCGGTTTTTCTGCCCGCACTCTTGCGGTCGGCAGCCTGGGCGGCGTGGCCGCCGCAAACAGGGGGGAGTGCGATATTGCTCCGGTTCATCTGATCGACCCGGCAAGCGGTCAATATAATAAACACCTGGTGACGTCCGGCCTATCGCTGGTGCCGGGTTGGCGACGAATGCAAGGTGTATTGTTTCGGTTGGGTGATGCTCGTTTCGAGAGCCGCAGCGCGCAAGAGGCACTTAGAATTGTTTTGGCTGATGCATCCGCCCTGATGGTCAACCGTAATGCTGGTGCAGGGACACGTGTGTTGATCGAAAAATTGCTCGATGGGGCGCGGCCGCCGGGCTATTCCAATCAGCCGAAATCCCACAATGCAGTTGCGGCGGCGATTGCGCAGGGCCGCGCCGACTGGGGTCTCGCCATCCAGCCGGTGGCGAAGCTTTACGGCCTCGGCTTTCTACCGGTGTCACCTGAGCACTATGATTTTCTCGTGGTTGAAGACCGGCGCGAGCGTCCGGCAGTGAAGGCATTCCTCGCTGCGTTGCGTGATGAGCAGATACGCTCGCGCGTTCGCGCGCTTGGAATGGAACCGAGCGACGACTAAATTCTGCCGTGCGGCCGGGTAAACTGGACAGGACGATGCTGCATTTGATCAAATGTCTAAGCATCAGCCTGGTGTTGCTGCCGCTGACGTTCAATGCGGTGCACGCACAGCTGCGCGGTCATGGCGGACCGGTGCGGGCCCTCGCGGTTTCTCCGGATGGTACGGAAGCATTGTCGGGGAGCTTCGATACTTCGGGCATTCGTTGGTCGCTCACTCGCAATGCGGCGGAACAAGTGTTGCGTTTCCACGATGGTGCCGTGAATGCCGTCGCTTATTTAAAGGACGGGCGCATCGCTACTGCCGGCGCGGACGCGCATATCGCAATCTGGACACCTTCACATCATCAACCCGACAAGATCCTCGACGGCCACGTCGGGCCGATCGCGAGCCTGGCAGTCTCGCCCGATGGTACGACACTCGCCTCTGCGTCATGGGATCGCACCGTCCGTCTGTGGC
>JBATYN010000425.1:0-2789 GCA_049674125.1 Pseudolabrys sp.
CTTTGAATTGTTTGATAGTCAGCGGCCCGGCAAATCCCTCGACCTGGGCGTTGAGGTAGGTCCCGAGGCGCCCTGCGTCCAGACGCAGCGCTGCGGCAGCCTCCTTGGTGCCCGAAAATGCTTGCTGCCGATCGATCGATGTCATCGCCGCACCAAAGTCATTTGCGCGTCTCGAACGAAATCGGCGCGTCGGCGTAAATCTTGTACTGCTGCGACTTGGGCCTCGCCTTGTCTTCTTCGTTGACGTATTGGATCGAGCTTTTGCCCGCGAGTTCGCGCGGCAATATCATCACGCGAATGAAGCGGCTGGGTTTGTCCGATGCGGACTGCGCAAAAACGGCATCGGGGCCGGATTCGTACCAGGCACCGCCCGGTCCGAAAGATGTCGAGCGGTCATGAGTGTCGATGCGGATCCCGCCGTCAACCAGGCAGCGGATACCAGGTCCTTGATGGCGGTGCAGATAAGCGCAACCGCCAGGAGGGAAGGCGACGCTGTCGCCGCGCATTAGCAGCTCGCCTTTCGGCAGCGTCTCGAGAAAAGCAGTCAGCTTCTCGTGGGTCATCATGCCGGGCGCGTTGGCCGTCGTGCTGCCCTGGTCACCACGCGCAAGCTCCCACCGCCAGCATGTGACACCGCCCGGACCTGGCTTCACAGTAATCGGCGCTTCGCCCTGCCAAGCTTCGCCTTCATTCAGGGTTTCGCCCGCAATTATGGCCGAGCCGTGCACAACAAAGATGAAGCGTGGCAGCGGCGGCAGCCGGAACGCGACATTTTCAGCGCTGGAGAGCACGTCTTCGTATAGCCGCAACACGGGATGCATCAAAACTCCTGTAGCTCATGCAGCAGTAAAGAACTCCAGCATAGCTGAGGCAGTGGCTTCGGGATTTTCCTCGGTGAGGAAGTGACCGGAGTCAATCGGTTTGCCGGTGGCAGCAGGGGCCCACTGCTTCCAGATCTGCAACGGGCCGCCGATTTCATTAGCAATGCCAACCCCACCCCATAAAGCCAAAAGTTGGCAACCGATCGTTTTTCCCGCAGCGCGGTCGGCTTCGTCATTGGCGAGGTCGGCGTAGCGGCCCGCCCGGTAGTCTTCGCAATGAGCGTGAATGTGCAATGGATCGGAAAACGCGGCGCGGTAGTGGTCAAGCGCGCGTGGATCGAAGGCCGAAAGGCGTTTGGCCTTGGTCCAGCCCGCCATTTTCCATTCCAAATATTCGATGGGCGCTTTCGTGATCAGCATTTCCGGGAGCGGCGCCGGCTGCGCCAGAAAAGGCCAGTGCCACACCTTCATCGCCATGTTGCGATCCATGCCGTGCCACATGTCGTAGGTCGGCACGATGTCGAGCGTTGCCATTCTCTCCACACGGCCCGGGTGATCGAGTGCGAGACGATAGGCGACGCGCCCCCCACGGTCGTGACCGGCGAGCCGGAAGCGTCCATGGCCGAGTTTTTCCATGATCTCGATCATGATTTTCGCCATCGATCGCTTGTCGTAGGGCGCATGCATTTCGTCGGCTTGCGGCACCGCCGACCAGCCGTACCCGGGCAGGTCCGGAATGACGAGCGAGAATCGCTGGGCGAGGATCGGCGCTACGCGATGCCACATCACGTTGGTCTGCGTGTAGCCGTGCAGGAGCAGCAAAGGCGCGCCAACTCCCCCTGCGCGTGCGAAGATTTTCCCGACGGAGGTATCGATCCAGTGCGAGGAAAATCCAGGAAACAGGTCAGCGAGATCAGGCATGGGCTACTCGGTACAGCGATCGATGGCTACGATAACAGCCTACTTCTCCCGCTCGATTGCGCGCCAGCCGATATCGCGGCGGCAGAAGCCGTCAGGCCAGCGGATGTGGTCGACCGCTGCATAGGCGCGGCTTTGCGCTTCGCGCACGGTCTTGCCGCGCGCGCTGACATTCAGCACGCGCCCGCCGTTCGCGAGGATGCGCTTGCCGTCCGCCTTGGTGCCGGCGTGGAAGATTTCGACACCTTCGACTTGTGCCGCAGCCTCGAGGCCATCGATAACGGAGCCTTTATCGTAGTTTCCGGGATAACCTTTTGCCGCCATCACCACGGTCAGGGCGGCGTCAGGATACCAGCGCAAATCGAAGTTCTTCAGCTGCCCGTCGCGAGCGGCCAACAGCGCCGGAACCAGATCGGACATCAGGCGCAGCATCAGCACTTGGCATTCCGGATCGCCGAAGCGGACATTGTACTCAATCAGTTGCGGACCATCTTTGGTGATCATCAATCCGGCAAAAAGTACGCCTTTGTAAGGCGCTCCGGCGCGTTTGAGCGCGCGGACAGTAGGGTGGATGATCTCGTCCATCACACGCCGATTCATGTCTTCGGTCATGATCGGCGCGGGCGAATAAGCGCCCATGCCGCCTGTGTTCGGTCCGTTGTCGCCATCGCCGACTCGCTTGTGGTCTTGTGCCGAAGCGAGCGCGATCGCCGTCTCTCCGTCGCACAGCGCGAAAAAGGAGGCCTCTTCGCCAACCAGGCACTCCTCAATTACGATTTCCCAGGCGGGTTCCCCAAGGCCGCCGCCAAACATCATGTCGATCGCGGCCTCGGCTTCTTGAACGTTGTCCGCCACGACCACGCCTTTGCCGGCTGCGAGCCCGTCCGCCTTCACGACGATCGGCGCACCTTTCTTGCGCACATATTCTTTTGCTGCGCCGGCGCCCTTGAACCGTTCGTAAGCCGCCGTCGGAATGTTGTTGGCTTTGCACAGATCCTTGGTGAAACCCTTGGAGCCTTCCAGCCGGGCGGCCCATTTAGTCGGGCCAAA
>JBATYN010000426.1:0-2061 GCA_049674125.1 Pseudolabrys sp.
CTTTATTGATGACGCTACGCCACATCTGTGTTTCGTCGCCAATGCGTTTCTGCAGTTCGCTAGAGCCATCCGCGGCGACTTCAATTCCCGCAGCGCGTAATTGATTGCGGGTATCTGGCGCGGTCAAGACCGCAACAACTGCGCGTTCAATTTCAGCGCGTATCTGATCTGGCGTTGCCTTTGGTGCAAGCAAAGCAAACCATGCGCTCGTATCGAAGCCGACCAGGCCGGATTCGGCGATCGTCGGTATATCGGGCAGTTGAGGGTCGCGTTCCGAGGTGGTGACCGCGAGCGCATGAAGTTGGCCAGATCGAATTAGCTGTAAGACAGACGGCAGATTGTCGAACATCAATTGCACTTGACCCCCAAGTAGATCCTGGACTGCCGGGGCACTTCCCTTATAGGGAACGTGCAGTATGTCGATGCCGGCGCGCTGCTTGAAAAGCTCGCCGGTGACTTGCCCGTTCGAGCCATTGCCCTGTGAGGCGTAGCTGAGCTTTCCAGGCTGTGCCTTGGCGAGAGCGATAAGCTCCTGAACATTTTTGACTGGAATAGACGGATTGACGACCAGCACATTAGTGACTCTGCCTGTACGGGTAACAGGCGCAAGGTCATTGTCGACGTTGTAAGGCAGCTTTGAATAGAACAGCGGGTTGATTGTCAGTGCGCTCGAAGCCACGGCCAGCAGAGTGGTTCCGTCCGCGGCCGCTCGTGCGACCGCCGTTACACCAATTCCACCATTTGCTCCCGGCCGATTTTCAACTATGACCCTCTTGCTCCAACGCTCCGAAAGTTTTTGCGCCAGAATGCGGGCAATGATGTCGCTGGTGCCGCCGGCTTGGTAGGGCGACACGATCGTGACAGTGCGGGGTGGGAATTCGTCCGCCCTTGCGTTCAGGCTTGCTGTCAGAGCAATAAAGCCCGCGATAAAGCGCATCAACATAAAGTTACCTTTTGGACAAGCCATCTCGCGGGTGCACTCAGTGGGCGTCACGCTCGTCTGTGTACC
Organism: Pseudolabrys sp.; assembly: GCA_049674125.1. GTDB lineage: Bacteria > Pseudomonadota > Alphaproteobacteria > Rhizobiales > Xanthobacteraceae > Pseudolabrys. Next base: position 1,010 of record JBATYN010000426.1, read on the forward strand.
AGGATGGCTTCTGCGGGTAGTGGGGACCGTCGTACATCTCTACAACGATCGTCTCTTCATGCGCGACAGCTGGGCCATGCACATTGCCCTTCGGATTGCAGTAGAAGCAACCAGGCGTCAGTACGACCCCGGTTGATGTGTATTCATATTTACCCTTCAGGCAGAACATGAACTGATTGGACGAATGAAGGTGAGGTTGGGGGATTCCCGCGCCCTTATCGAACTTGATCAGGGCAATCGATGCTCCCGTCTCTTCGTTGCGCCAAAGCATCTTTTCATAAACGCCCTTGAGCGATTTTTCGCGCCACGCGACATTTTCCGATTGAATCAGGATTTCATCGAGATTTGGAGCGCCCTCAGGAAGCTTTGTCATTGTGACCTCACAAAATGTCTTTGGTTGATGTGCCGGATGACGCGCGCGTGAATAACCGAGAGCCGAAGACATGTTCGGCATTCGTCTTACGGATTCTTCGTTTCAGATTAACGTCAAGACCCGGTAGATCGTGCTCGGCTGACGAGGCGCCCATCGGAAACGGCCACGCATTATAGCGTTCCGACGCGTAAGAAAGCAGACCGAGGTTGGTCCCCGCAACGGAGCCGGCCCAGTTGGTATCGAGCCGCGAAGCGACGTCGGCGGCCAATTCGGGGTCTTCGATGGGAAGATATGCAAATGGGCGCAGTGAAGGTTCATGCGATCGGCACGCCGCCAGCAGGCTGTCGTTGACGAGCCGAGTGTAACTGGTCCGGTCGTTCGAACCGAGGTCCGGTCGAAATAAGGGCGGCGGCACGGACACGATCGCCCCGTCGAGGCCGTCGCTTTTGATACGTTCCATCAGGGCATCGACCTTTGAGAGGGGATGCATAGGAAAACCGTGAGCGCAAATATGGAGCGTTTTCGCCTCAGCATGCATGCCGAAAAGGTGCTTCTCACCCGCAGCAATCACGGCCGGAGGGATGATGTGTGTGTGCACATCCCATCCTCCCAAACTGCCTGGCGTCGTCATGCGGATGCACTCAACTCGGATTTCCCAAACGGTTGCGCCGACCCAAAT
>JBATYN010000427.1:0-2284 GCA_049674125.1 Pseudolabrys sp.
AAACTGCGGCGAACCACGTGTGTACGAGGGCAATGCGCTGAATGTGAATAGCGTCGCATTCTCGCCGGACGGCAAGAACGTCGTAAGCGCTGGCTACGATACGACGGTGCGCATTTGGCCGCTCAAGGGTGGCAGTGAGATTGTCCGCAGCTTACCCACGCCGCTGAATACTGTTGTGGTCGCGCCCGATGGGGAAATCATCGCCGCTGGTGCCAATGGAAAGGTCTATTTCTTGTCGCCAACAGGTGACGTCCGTGGCGAAGTGGAGGCAGCGCCCACGCCGGTTATCACTATCGCCATCTCGCCTGATGGCAATCTTGTTGCTGCTGCCGGAATTCGTGGTTCTGTCGCGGTGATCGAACGAAAGACCCGCAGGCTTGCACACACGCTGGTTGGTCCAGGCTTACCAGTCTGGTCGCTTGCATTCTTTCCCGACAGCCGAACATTGTTGACTGGCGGGACCGATCGAATAATCCGCCGCTGGGATGCATCAAGCGGAGAACCGGTGGGTGCTGTCGTGGTCGGTGCGCCGGAAGATCCGCTCGCCGCTTTTGTCGGTGACCATGGCGCCGATGTTTTTCGCGCTTGTGTTGCGTGTCACACCTTGTCCTCTGACGAAGGGAACAAGGCAGGCCCCAGCCTCGCTGGCATTTTTGGCCGCAAGATTGCGACATTGCCAGGCTACAATTATTCAGACGCGCTTAAACAAATGAATATTGTATGGACGCCGGAAACTGTATCAAAAATGTTCGAGGTCGGTCCCATGACTTATACGCCCGGCACAAAAATGCCGGAGCAAACGATTGGATCGGAAGACGATCGAAAGGCGCTCGTAGAATTCCTCGCCAAGGCTACGACAAAGAAGTAGCTAACTTTCGCCTTTTTCCTCGCGCTCGCGCAGATAGTCCTCAGTTGTGCGCACCGGTGGCCGCTGCGGTGCGCCAAACGGGTCAAATTGCTCTTCGGCCATTACGACCACGCGGCAGTCTTCGCACATCCGGATGACATCGAGCCGCTTCTTCGAGTCTTTATACATCCAGTGTTTGCCTTCGAGCTTGGCCACAACTCGCTCGACAGAACTCTTCACGCCGAATGGCTTGCCACAGCGAATACACTCGGCCGGCTCCTCCTGCTTGATGATGCGGGCAATGGCGGTGGCCGCGCGGAAATCGATTTGCGGCTTAAGATTAATCACTTTCTCCGGACAGGTCGCCTTGCACAGCCCGCATTGAACGCAGGCGTCTTCGTTAAAGCGCAGCATTGGCCGCTCAGGATCATCCGAAAGTGCGCCGGTCGGGCAGGCAGATACGCACGATAAGCATAGTGTGCAGCCCTCAACGTTAACCTCGACCGTGCCAAACGGAGCGCCTTCCGGCAGCGGCACCACGTCGACCGGTGCAGGGGCGGCCGCGTGCAATTCACGCAGGGCCAATCGCATCACCTCACGCTTGCGGCCGGTGGCCGAAAACGTCGCAGGTTTAGGGGTGCCCTCGATCCGGTCGATGGCACGCAAGTTATCGCCAAGCTTGTCGGGATCGTCGGTCTCGATAGTTGCGACACGCACTCCGTTAAATCCGAGTCCGGCCAAAATCGGCTCGGCCAGCGCAACGGTTTTATAGAGGCCGGAAATGTCATGGCGCGGCTTCGCGCGAATAAGCAACCGGACAGCGGCGGCGCCGTATGCGATTGCTCCAGCGATTGCTTCGAGGCCGACTTGCGTCACCTCATTGATCTCGACAGGCAGAACGTTCGCCGGCAAACCGTCGCCGTGCCGGGCGAGCGCGTCGATCAGCTCACCACCATGTTCGGCATCATGAAACATGACGACAGATTGTTTGCCGCCGGCGCCGTTATAGGCAGACAACAGTGTCCGCAGCTTGCGTAGCAGTGCATCGGATGACGGCATGGCATAACTGGCCGCACCGGTTGGGCAGGCCGCCGCACATTGCCCGCATCCGGCGCAGATATGCGGATCAATCGCAACATGATCGCCAGCAGGCGTGATTGCGCCCGTTGGGCAAAGATCAAGACATCGGCGGCAGCCGACGATCTTTGAACGCGAATGCGCGCAGAGATCCTCCGCAAAAGCAATATAGCGCGGTTTGTCGAACATACCCGTCAGATCGCGCGCCTTTAAAACCGAGCGTAGAACCGCAGCGGAGTCCCCGGGGTCGGCTCGTAGGTAGCCGTCGCGCAGATCGGCGGCGCTGAACAACGATGGTCCGCCGGAGAGATCAACGAGGATGTCACATCGCGATACGGCGCCACTGCGCGCTGGGCCAAA
>JBATYN010000428.1:0-5156 GCA_049674125.1 Pseudolabrys sp.
CGCCGTAGCGGATGAGCTGCTCTTTAAATTTTGGATCTTTAATAGCGGTCGCAATTTCGTTAGCGATTTTGTTGATGATTTCAGGCGGAGTGCCGGCCGGCGCCATTAGACCATTCCAGGTCAGGACCTGAAAGTTGGGATAACCGGACTCTGCAACGGTCGGGATTTCCGGTGCGAGCGGAGATCGCTGATTCCCCGACACCGCGAGCATACGAACAGTTCCGCCCTTTGCTTGTGGCAGCGCGTCGGAAAGATTTGAAAACATTGCCGGGATATGTCCTGCGACAATATCGGCCAACGCGGGCGAATTCCCCTTGTAAGGCACATGGATCATCGCCAAGTCTGCTTGTTTCAAAAAAAGCGCCATCGAAAGATGATTGAGGCTTCCGACGCCAGCGGAACCGTAGGACAGTTGACCTTTCCGCTGACCAACGTACTCAACGAAATCCTTTAGGTTTTTGATCGGAAGATCCTTGTTGACCACAAGCACGAACGGATTTGTCGCAATATTGCTGATGGGAGCGAAGTCTTTTTGGGGATCGAAGTGCACCTTGTTGATGGCTGGCACGACAGCAAGCACGGGAAGCGCTGCCACAAAAAGCGTGTAGCCGTCGGGCTGGGCTTTTGCCGCGTCCTCGGCGGCAATCGCTCCCGCTGCGCCGGGCCTGTTTTCTACGATAAACGGTTTTCCGAACGCTTCACTAAGCCGCTGGCCGGTCATTCTCGCGATGCCGTCGGTATTTCCGCCTGCCGCAAAAGGAACAATGAGTGTAACAGGCTTTTGTGGCCAGCCCTGGGCACCCGCATTGGTGATCAACCCGGTCAGCAGTAGCGCGAGGGTACCGCTGAATATTCGACCCTTACCCAGGTTGAAATTTTTTGCGAAAAACCAAATGCCGTTTGATTTTGGCTTTTGGTCCATGAAATTCTCCTCCCAAATGGGCACAACCCGAAAAAGGGCACGGCTGCTTGATCTGGATCAATTGTATGTCCGGATTGCAATCGACCAATTTCGTGGAGAGCATGTTACCGGAGATTACTTTAGTTCTTTCACGCGGGCTGCCATGTCGGGGGCAAGTCTCATCCTATAGGAACGGTGTTCACACCGAAGGACCCATACCGACACGTCTGCCTTTGAAAGTTTGTTATTTCTCATTGCGCTAACCGGCTTGTCGCAAGTATAGCCCTGGGCGCGAATTTGAATTGCGAGCAAATCTTTCGCCGTCTCTTGTGCCGAGGCACCGTGACCTGCTGTCAAGCTGACAATGACGGAAAGAATGACGACCGTTCCAATCCGCATATTGCTGAGAGCCATCGTTCGTCTCCCTTGTTTGCTACTCATTGCTGCGTTGCATGGTAGGATTATTAGCCAGTTTCTCCCGTTTTTCCATTACCCCGCTGCGGCGCGTGTATGTCCGCTTTACCTCCCAAAGCGGACATTCTGATAGGGTGACATCACCGTTATCGCTTTGGGGGCGGGACATGGGTCATACGACGGAAATTACAGCGCCGGCTAGGCTGCGCGCCAGGTTCGCCATTGCCGCCGCGATCATGTTCGCTCTCTGCGGCTGGAGCCTTGTCCCGCCAATCGAGAACTGGGGCAATCCTAACGAGGACGGACTTACTTACGTCGCCGTCTTCTATACGGCAATCACCTGCTTACCCGTTGGAATTTACCTGCTTGTTGGCGCGATCACCGGCCACGGACGGCACGCTAGGCGCGCACGCATCGCATTTTATATCGCTGTTGGAATAACCATACTCGTAGTCACGTTCTTGGTCGTTCAGCACATAGCTAACAACAATCACGGAAAAGTCTTTGGGATTCAAATCGGCTTTCGACTTGATCGTCAGGATGGTCGCGAAATGTGAATTGCCCGCTTTTGTCATTAGTGGACATTTTGCGATCTCCACATCTTGTCCGCTTTATCCCCTAAAGTGGACATTCGTCAGCGCAATTCGTGTGCCCGTTAAGGGCCACAGTCAGGTTATATATTAATGTCGGAGCAGAGCAGACGAGCAATTCATTGACCGACATTTTGACCATTGAAAAGCGCGACGTGCTTCTCCTGGTAGACGTTCAAAATGACTTCTGCCCGGGCGGCAGTTTAGCAGTGCCGGGTGGCGATGACGTTGTTCCGTTGATCAATACGTTGGCTGGAAAATTCGCTCACGTGGTGATGACGCAGGACTGGCACCCACGTGGTCATCTGTCGTTTGCGTCTTCTCATTCAGGAAAGCAAGTATTTCAGACCATTGAGCTTAGCTATGGCACACAGGTTTTGTGGCCGGATCACTGCGTGCAGGGAACAGCCGGCGCCGACTTCCACGACGACTTGCATGTTCCCCATGCCGAGTTGGTGTTGCGCAAGGGTTATCATCCCCAGATCGATTCCTATTCGGCGTTCTATGAAAATGATCGCAAAACGGCGACCGGACTAACTGGATACTTACGTGAACGTGACTTCAGTCGAATTTTTATAGCCGGCCTGGCGTTCGATTTTTGCGTGCGTTACTCGGGCGAAGACGCGCGGCGCGAAGGTTTCGACGTGGTGGTAATCGAAGATGCGTGTCGCAGTATCGACGTGGATGGCTCCGCCGCCCTGACGAAGGATCAGTTCAATACCCTTGATATTCGCTGCATTTTGGCCGCGAACGTGGGTGGTCGCAAGTTCGCACGGTCCTAAGTCGCGGGGCGCATCATCCGGACATTAGCGCGCGCGGTCAGAGTGATCGTTAAGTGTGCCAGGAGCAGACATTACTGTGTGTTTTCCGCGCTTAGCAGCACGACGCGCTTCGGCTCGACTGCCATATAGACGTCTCGACCAGCCGCGATCGGCTCCATCGCGGCGCAGCGTGCGACAAGGCGTTGATCGCCCCAAAAGAGATGAACCTGACTGAAATCACCTTGGAAGACTGTCTTTTCAATTTTAACCGGCCAAACGTTTCGTTCATCCGCCGGCCGCTCCTGCGAAATCCGGAGGTGCACCGTGCGCACCGAGACGGTCATCTCAGGGCGAGCCGTGCGGCCATAAGCCATGCCGTAGATGAGCTGTCCGGTCGGGGTTTCCAGCGCCGTCAGGCCGTCGCTGTCCAAATCGGGGCGGTGACGGCCACGGATCAAATTGGCTGAGCCAATGAAGTCGGCAACGAACTCGCTGCGCGGCAGGCTATAAATTTCATCGGGCGTGCCGGTCTGCTCGACCAACCCGTCGCGCATCACCACTATGCGGTCCGACATTGCCAGCGCCTCTTCCAGGTCATGGGTGACGTAAAGCGACGTAATGCCGAGCCGATGTTGCAGATCGCGAAGCTCAATGCGCATGTCGGCGCGAAGTTTGGCGTCGAGATTCGACAGGGGCTCGTCGAATAGCAGCACCGACGGCTGAAACACGAAGGCACGCGCCAGCGCCACACGCTGCTGCTGGCCGCCGGACAACTGCGATGCACGTCGGCCACTAAATTCGCGCATTTGTACCATTTCAAGCGCGCGATCGACCCTTTCCGCGATTTCCGCGGCGCCGGCTTTGCGTACTCGCAGCCCGTAGGCGACGTTGTCGAATACGGTCATGTGCGGCCAGATCGCATAGGACTGGAAGACCATCGACAAGCCGCGTTTTTCGGCCGGAATATTGATTTTGCGAGCGGACGAGAACACCGGCACTCCATCGATGCGAATCTCACCGGTTGTCGGCTGCTCCAGCCCTGCGACCGCGCGCAGCGTTGTAGTTTTGCCGCAACCGGACGGTCCTAGCAGCGTCAATTGTTCGCCGGGCATGACATTGAAGTTAATCCCGCGCACCGCCGGCACACTGCCGTAGTAAAGTTCAAGGCCCACGACCTCGATATGAGGGGTCGGCGAGAGCAATGCGGGCGACGCTGGCATGTGGGCGTATCCTGACATCCTTAATTGAGGGGCTGCGCGCTTACACGCCGCGTGACGGCAACGAGTACGATCATGGCAAACGCCACGACTAGCGTCTGGATCAACGCCAAAGTGGCGGTGAGTTCGGAACTTGTGCCGAACCAGGACTCGACGATCGATGGCGTGATCACTTTGGAATGCGGGCCCATCAGCAAGATTGATGCGCCGAGCTCACGCACGCTGGCGATGAACAACAGCAACCAAGCGGCAACCAGGCCCGGTCTGAGCAGAGGAACCGTCACCGTCCGCACCCGGAACGCCCATGACGCGCCACACATCTGTGCGCATTCCTCCAAGCTCTTGTCGATTTGCAGCATGACGCCAGCGATGGTGCGCACGCCAAGCGGTAGAAATACTGTGAGATAGGCAATCAACAGAAGCCACAATGTGCCGTAAATTGGGATCGGGAAAATCACCCAAGCCCACATCAGACCGAACGCGAACACCAGTCTCGGCACCGCTTGCGGAAACATGACGATATATTCGATCAAGCCGCTGCCAGGCAGCCGTGAGCGGTAAATCAGCCAGGCAAGAAGCCCCATCAGAATTACGCCGATTGTCGCGGTGCCAAACGCGAGCAGCAGACTGTTGCCGAGCGCCGAACGCACGGCATTCATGGTCACGGCCATACGGAAGTTGTCGAGCGTAAAGTTTTCGGCGGTCGGAAAAATCACGGCGATTTTCTGCAGCGAAGCGAAAAACAGCGTGGCCAACGGCAGGATCACTGCGGCAGCTAGATAGAGTAAGCAGATGCCGAGCAGCACATATCGCAGCCGTCCGACGTCGAATACCCGCGGCCGGAACGCTTTCCCAGTGATCGTCACATAGTTTCCAGACATGACGACGCGCCGATACACGTAAAGCATGACGAACATCACCGCAAACAGTGATGCCCCCATGGCCGCCGCCACTTGGATCTTGGGCGGGTATTGCTGGATCATCTGGTAGATCGCGGTGGTGATGACGTAATAGCGGCTTGGCAGACCAAGCACGAGCGCGACGGCAAAAGAGCCGAGCATTTCGGCAAAGACGAAGATGGCGGCGCCGAGAAGGCCGGGTACGACCAGCGGTAAGGTGATGCGCATGATCGTGCGCATGCGGCTCGCTCCGATGACTTGGGAAGCCTCTTCGAGCGAAGGATCCATTGATTTCATCAGCGCAGCGATCATAACGAAGGCGACCGAGCCCTCGAACAGCGCCATAACCCAGGCAATGCCGTACGATGTATTAA
>JBATYN010000429.1:0-4362 GCA_049674125.1 Pseudolabrys sp.
GCGCTTATGGCATCAAGAATGCCGGGAAGCTAAAGGCACCGCGTGAGAAAACTCTACGAATACCGCGAACACGCCAACGAATGCCGCAAGATGGCGCGAACCGCAATTCCTTCACATCGGCAGCAGCTTGAGCAGATGGCCGAGACCTGGGAGCAACTCGCTGAAGCTCGCCTGCGCCAGCTGCGAAAAGAGGGAAAAACCGCAGAGGACGAATTCCTGTCGCCTGGCTGAGCGGATCAGCAGGTCCATCCATGCAAGTCCATCCATGCAAGTCCATCCATGCAAGTCCATCCATGATTGGCAAACGCGTGCAATTTCACGAAGAGACCTGGCACGAACTTCAGGTGCTCGCGCATGAAAGCATGAAATCGTTTCAGGAACTCGCCGACGAGGCCTTCAACGACTTGCTGAAAAAACACGGCCGCCCGGCCAGCCTGAAAGAAGCGTTGCGCCGGAGCGCCGGCGAACGTGCGACGGTCATACACATCACACGCAAAGCCAACCGCCCGCGAAACAGAAAAAAGCGTTGATATCCACAAGGGCGCGATCTCCGGGCGGCTTTTTAACGGATGGTAGTTGGCGGCCGATGGAAATTTAACGAAGCTGGTATGGAACATGGGTCTGTTGTGCGCGTTCGTGTGCACGACCGATAACCTGATCGGGAGGCTTGCCATGACTCACGCGCTCATGACCAAAGTTCTGTCTCTCGCGGCAGTCGTAGCGCTGCTCACCGTTGCTGTGCTGGTTGCGGTCCCGAAAAGTGCAGGCGGAAAACTGGGTCCGCAACTTCACGCGGCGGCGCAACATTAAAACCCACGGCCGCCACCGCGCCCTCGTCTCGTTGCCGCCCGGTTGAATAACGCGTAGAAATCAAGCGGGGCGGGCAAGGAACAGAAAGCGGCGGCGTGGATAGATCCGTGGCCCAACTGAATATCGAGCACTACCGGCGTTTGCTCGCGGACGAAACCGACGAGCCGCGGCGGGTTGTACTGCTGCGTCTCCTGGCTGAGGAAGAAGCCAAGTTCCCTGCCCCCAAGGCCCCATAAGCGACCCCAGATTACCATTCCCTCGTATGCGCTAGGCCTGTTGCTCCCAGGGACGCCAGTGCGTCGGAAGCACGTCCAGCCGCTCTTTGGATGATGTGTTGACCCAACCCCCGACAACGCGGCGGCAAGGAAAAACAAGCGCATGCGTGCCGTCCTCATCGATAACGGCAAGCTGCAAATCACAGTTAAAGGGCGCGATCGCGATGGACTGCCACATTGGTAGAGCTACCGACTGCCACATTTGTGCAGCTTAAGCGGCAAAACCAGGCTCGTTTTGACCTGGATCAACGGGCACCGACTTAATTCGTGCGCATCTCAAGTTTCCGCACCGAGTTTGATTTTTCTCAATACGGCCAGCCGGGAGAATTGTTTAATCGCAGGCGAGAGGCCGCAGTCGGCAAGATCGCCGCCCGGCGTGAGGAATTGTGATGAAAACAGCTGTTATCAAGCGCTCGATCGTCGTCGATGGACACAAGACGAGCGTGTCGCTGGAAGATGAGTTCTGGAACGGATTGTGCGAACTCGCCAATCGCGAAAACGTCACACTATCGACGCTGGTCGGCCAGATCGATCACGATCGCACCAGCTGCAATCTGTCGTCTGCGATCCGCGTCTTCGTTTTCAATGGTCTCCGGACGCGCAACAACACTAAGGACACGCTGCAGCAGCCCGCCGCGGCGGCCACAGCGGCACACATGGGCGCTGACTGATCCGTTTCGCAGCCGGCTGCAAAAATAGCGCGTTCTGCGGGAAATCCTGCGGGTTTCGGGCGTTGTCCGCATGATCCGGCCCGCCATCGGATTTGCTTTTTTGCAGTGCAATAGGCTATATTGCACTGCACCAGTTTGTAGAATGCCGCGATGCCGGGGGGCGCGGCGGATCGGAGTGCTATGAGGCCCCTAGTCTTGTTGAAGAAGTGGACCGCTATTCCGGCGGTGAAGTATTCGCTGATCGCTGCTGCGAGCCTCCTGTGGCTCGTCGGCTTCGCCGATCAACTCCCTGATCTCACCCAGACAGCAAAATATGTCGGCATCTCGCTGCTGATGGTGACAGTGGCGGCGATCGGCTGACGTCCGCGTTCAATGCGCGGCGCTACGCCGCGGTGGTGATGCACCGTTGCGGCGTGCCGGCGCCTCGTCGCGCTCGATGAAAATCCAGAATCCTTCCGGCCGCGCGGATTGCACGCGGATGCGCAGCTCCCGCTCCGGATCGCCATAGTCGCCCGGCCAGCCGAATTCGAGATCGACCGGGCCTGCTTCCGCCGCCCGCATGATCTCACCGCGGAAATCATCGAGTCCGGCGCAGCGCGACACTTCGAAAAAATTCTTTCCGACTGGTGACCCGCCGTAACCGGACTGGCGTGCTTCGGTCGCGCTGTAAAACAGCACCGTGCCCTGGCGATCGAGCAGGATGACGCCAAAGGACAGGTTGTCACGTTCGTTTTGGGAAAGCTGTTCGATACGCGCGGCGATATCCGGCGCATTGAAGTCAACCGTCGGCATGGGGCATTTGTCTCCGCCGTTTGCTGGGCCGTTTTTTGTCGTTATCTGCGCGCGCGCTGCGGACGCTGGCACGCACGCGCTTGAGTCGGCAAGCGCAAATTGTAAACAGTCAGTTCCAATTACTTTGCATGCAAACGATTTTCAAGTGTGCGGGCGCGCGCGTCACCCCAAATTCAATTCCTTGAAAAAGTCATTGCCCTTGTCGTCGATGACGATGAAGGCCGGGAAATCCTCGACCTCGATCTTCCAGATCGCTTCCATACCGAGTTCGGGATATTCGTGCACCTCCACCTTCTTGATGCAGTGCTCGGCCAACTTCGCCGCACTGCCGCCAATGGATGCGAGATAAAATCCGCCGTGCTTCTTGCACGCATCGCGCACCTGCGCCGAGCGGTTGCCCTTGGCGAGCGATATCATCGAGCCGCCGGCCGCCTGGAACTGTTCGATGTATGAATCCATCCGGCCCGCGGTGGTGGGCCCGAACGCGCCCGATGCGTAGCCCGCCGGCGTTTTCGCAGGCCCAGCGTAATAAATCGGATGGTTCTTGAAATAATCCGGCAGCCCCTTCCCTGCTTCCAGCCGCTCGCGCAATTTGGCGTGCGCGAGATCGCGTGCGACGATCAATGTGCCGGTGAGCGAGAGCCGCGTCTTTACCGGATATTTCGACAGCTGCGCGAGGACCTCCTTCATCGGCTTGCGCAGATCGACCTTGACCACCTGGCCGCCGAGTTTTTCCTGGTCGATCTCCGGCAAATATTGCGCCGGGTGATGCTCAAGCTCCTCCAGAAACACGCCATCTTTGGTAATCTTGCCGAGCGCTTGCCGGTCGGCGGCGCACGACACACCGAGCCCGATCGGCAATGACGCGCCGTGCCGCGGCAGGCGGATCACGCGCACGTCGTGGCAGAAATATTTGCCGCCGAATTGCGCGCCGACGCCGGTCGATTGCGTCATCGCCAGCACTTCCTTTTCCATCTCGAGGTCGCGGAACGCATGCCCGTCTTCGCTGCCCTTGGTCGGCAGCTCGTCGAGATATTTCGTGGAGGCGAGCTTCACCGTCTTCATGGTGAGTTCGGCGCTGGTGCCGCCGATGACAATGGCGAGGTGATAAGGCGGGCACGCGGCGGTGCCGAGCGTGAGCACTTTCTCCTTCAGGAACGCCAGCATGCGGTCATGCGTCAAAATCGACGGCGTTGCCTGGAACAGGAAGGCCTTGTTGGCCGAGCCGCCGCCTTTGGCGATGAACAGCAGCTTGTAGGCATCTTCGCCTTCCGAATAGATCTCGACCTGCGCCGGCATGTTCGACTTTGTGTTCTTCTCCTCGAACATGGAAATCGGCGCCAGCTGCGAATAGCGCAAATTACGGCGCAGATACGCATCGCGCGCACCTTCCGCGAGCGCGGCTTCGTCGTCGCCGACGGTGAACACCATGCGGCCCTTCTTGCCCATGATGATGGCGGTGCCGGTGTCCTGGCACATCGGCAATATTCCGCCGGCGGCGATATTGGCGTTCTTCAGGAAATCGAAGGCGACGAACTTGTCATTGTCGCTCGCTTCCTTGTCGTCGAGGATACTGCGCAACTGCTTGAGATGGCCGGGCCGCAGGTAGTGGTTGATATCGCCGAACGCGGCCTCCGACAGCGCCCGCAGTGCCTCGCGCGACACCACCAGCATGTCCTTGCCCAGCACCTTCTCGACCCGCACGCCTTCGTCCGTAACTTTCTTGTACGGCGTGGTGTCCGGCCCGAGCGGAAACAGCGGGGTGTGCTTGTAGGGCGGAACGGGTTTCGGGTCGGGAAAAGCGCTGGGGGCGT
>JBATYN010000430.1:0-1898 GCA_049674125.1 Pseudolabrys sp.
GCATAGAGGATGATTAAGACTAAAAGGACCGCGCCAACAACAGCGAGGATGGCCAGTATTGGGAACGGCCCCTTTTTGTCGCCGGGCGTTGTATTCATCCCTTGAGCATCGCTTGCAGTCGTCTTGGCGACTCGTTGGTCCCGCTCAATGCGGCTCGTTATCGCCCTCATGCGCTGCATATCTTCGTCCAGAGCGTCCACCGTTTCATCGAGCCGCGTTTGCTTCGATTGCCCATCGGGGCGGCGCAGCTTATCGAGTGCTTGACCGACGGAGAGTTTGCTTATTTCTGCCATTGCAAAATCCTCGACCGAGGAAACGGACGGGAAAACCGGCGACAATTGGCACAGTCCCGCCCTGGTCAGTAGTGATTGGGGATCGTTTCGCCGCCCAGACCCTCGGTAGCGCCCTTGGGCTGCGGCTGTGCCTTGGGGATCTTTGGCAGGTCGACGTCCACTTTCTTGTAGGGGATGCTGTCGAGCAGATGTCGGATCAGGTTTAATCGAGCGTGGCGCTTATTGTCGGCGGGGACGATGTACCAAGGCGCCTCGGGCGTGTGGGTGGCCTTGATCATGCGTTGATAGGCCGCCGTGTAGTCCCACCAGCGCCGCACCGACTCGGTGTCCATCGGGCTCAACTTCCAGTGCTTGACCGGATCGTCGATCCTGGCCGCGAACCGGCGCCGCTGCTCGTCCTGGCTGACATCAAGAAAGTACTTGCGCAGGATAATGCCGTTCTTGACGATCATCTCCCGTTCGACCACGGGGGCCAACTCCAGGAACCGCTCGTACTGCTCGTCGGTGCAGAAGCCCATCACCTGCTCGACCCCAGCGCGGTTGTACCACGAACGGTCGAAGAGGATGATCTCGCCTGCCGCTGGGAACTGCGCCAGGTAACGTTGCATGTAAACTTGACTCTTCTGGCGGTCAGAGGGTGTGGGCAATGCTACGTGGCGGAAGACGCGGGGACTTGTGCGTTCGGTGATCCGACTGATCACGCCGCCCTTGCCCGCTGTGTCGCGGCCCTCGAAGACTACGATGACGCGTGTTTTTTTGGCCTGCACCCAGGTCTGCAGGCGGACAAGCTCGACTTGCAGCTTCGCAAGTTTCTTCTCAAAATCCTTGCCGCTCATTTCATTACTGGCAGAGGTTGCCGGTTCGGCTGCCTCATTTTTCCTCTGCTTGTTATTTCCCATTTTGAAATGCTCCTTGCTTTGTGCCAATAACGGATACTCTTCAGGGAATTGCGCCTAGCGACCAAAAATAAAAAGAAAGTTCGGATTGATACGACGCCGCGGTTCTTCAGCGTAACCGTATGCCTCGCTCCCTTCGACCGCGCCTGGCACCGGATGTATTGGTTTATGACTTGCATGCACCGTCTTTTCTTTTTTGTCGGGAGGCGCCTTCTTTTGAGCAGGTAATGTTGGCTTGGTGAGACGCTCATTATTTGATGCGGTCGAACCCATGCTTGTCGTGGGTGTAAGTTGCGCAGGCGACTGTAGCGCCATAAGACCAACTATCCCGATGCCGATGACGATCGACACTCCGACAAAGTACGCAAGCAAGCCAAAAAGAAAACGCATCGGCACTTCTCTAACCAGTGTGCGCTAGTGACAGCGTAGCCATCGGCTCGCTGGCTGGTAGTTATACGTTGGTGTAGCCAGTCGGCATGTCCGCTTTGGGTCATAAGCGGACATTTGCGACGCAAACGGCATGTCCGCTTTACCCCCAAAAGCGGACATATGCAGCGCAATAGGTGATGTCGGCTTTGTGCCAATAACGGACATCGGGAGGCATGGGGCGGATGGACCTAACAGCTTGCGACGTACACTATGACCCGCTGCTACCGCGCTAAGGGGATCATTTTTGTGGGCGTGCTGGTCATTAAGTGTCCCGTTACTG